>JAEEQV010000096.1:0-8220 GCA_016285445.1 Bacteroidales bacterium | reverse complement strand
CGAAGCCGACGGCAGTTGGTATTTCACGTTTGAATATGACCCTGCACAAAAGGATTATATAACCGTCGAAAAGGGCTCTGTTACAGTCAATGGCGTTAGTTTGACCGTGGTCAATTCACAAAAGAATTCGTTCCAGGTGGCAATCATTCCTTACACGTTTGAAAACACCAACTTCCATAATTTCAAGGTTGGCACTCGTGTAAATTTGGAATTCGACATCATAGGCAAATACATTGCTCGCTACTTGGAACTGCAAGGAACGATTAAATAGTGTCTTTCATTGTAGAACGTCTTCGGGAGCTCCTTCAACTATTCTTTCCCGAAACGTGCGAAGTTTGCGGCAATGCCCTCCGATATGGTGAACATCTGCTTTGTACGGATTGTCTTTTGGACATCCCTCAGATTTATCTACACAATAAGGAACGTAATCCGGTGGAAAAAATGTTTGCCGGACAAGTGCAGTTTGAAAGAGCGACAGCATTTTTCAATTATCAGAAGCACACCAATTACGCGCATCTCATTCATAAACTGAAATATCAAGGTCGCGATGATATTGGAATATTGTTGGGAGAAATGTTCGGCGTAAAACTGCAGGAATCGGGATTTCTCGACGACATTGACGCAATAGTGCCTATTCCGCTACATCCCAAACGACAGCGAAAACGAGGTTACAATCAAAGTCAGAAAATAGCCGAAGGCATTTCAAACATTACGAAAACGCCTATCATTGCCGATGCAATAATTCGAAAGATTCATACCAATACACAAACTCGAAAAAACAAAGAAGAGCGAGCTGAGAATGTTCAAGGAATATTTGAAGTAATTAACGATAAAGCATTTGAAAACAAACACATACTTATTCTTGACGATGTAATAACAACAGGTGCCACCTGCATCTCGTGTGCCGAAATGATTCTACAAAACTCAAACGTGAAATCCATTAGTTTTGCAAGCGTTGCGCTGGCAAATTAGTGTTATAATCAGATTTCGTATAAAAAACTTGATTTCTCAATGAATTACCGTATTTTTGAAACAAAGAATTTGATATGACAGCAAAACCTACGGTAGCGTTAATTTATGACTTCGACGGAACTTTGTCGCCTCGGAATATGCAGGAATATGATTTCCTGAAAGATATTGGCATTGAAGATAAAGATGTGTTTTGGCAGGAAGTTGATTCGCTTGTGAAAAAACACGAGGCGAGCAATATTCTTTGTTATATGAAACTGATGATTGACAAATCGCGCATGGCGGGAAAGAGCATCCGCCGTCAGGCATTTGTTGATTATGGGAAAAGCGTGGAACTATACAAAGGCGTGGAGGAATGGTTCGATGTGGTTGAAGAACTTGCCCAGAAATACGATGTTGTGGTTGAGCATTATATCAATTCATCGGGATTGAAGGAAATGATAGAAGGAACGAAAATTGCTTCGAAATTCAAACAGATTTATGCTTGTTCGTTTTTGTATAACGTTGATGAAATTGCCGAGTGGCCAGCGGTTGCGGTTGACTTTACCACAAAGACGCAGTTCCTGTTTATGATAAACAAAGGCATTGCGAACATTAGCGAAAACAGCAAGGTAAACGAATACAAACCCGAAGACGAACGTCCGATTCCGTTCAAACACATGATTTATTTTGGCGACGGGGAAACCGATATTCCGTGTATGCGGATGGTGAAACAATACGGCGGAAATTCAATAGCAATTTACAATCCTCAGGTTGAGGGGAAGAAAGAATTGGCGAAAAAACTGATCCACGAAAATCGGGTTAATTTTGCCTGTGCCGCCGATTATTCAAAAGGTGGCGAAATTCATAAGATTGTGAATGCGATACTTTCGCAGATTAAGTCGAATTTCGATTTCAAGCAGTTGGAAAAACAGAATCAGGGGAAATTGGAATAAGAGAAGGGATCTTACAAATGCACAATGTAAAATTCCGTAGAGACTATGCACATCGTCTCTACATTTCCATCATTAATTTTTCCTTCTTAATTCTTAATTTTTAATTAAATTCCCTATTTTTACCAATCAAAATTTTTCCGAAATGGTGTGTTTTTCGAAAAATAGTGCATTTTTTTCTCCCAAAGATTTGGAATTATCCAAATCTTGTATAAACACACACACACACACACACACACACACACACACACACACACACACACACACACAACTCTCTCGTAAATAACCACTTACGTGGATTAAATACTTATGCGACTTTTCGGCACGGGCCGGGGAGGCGCTTTTTTGTTTTGTATGTTTAATTTTTAAATTACATATTTTATGAAACGTTTTTATGCAATTTTCGTAGCAATGTTGGTGGGAGCGACAAGTTTGTTTGCCCAGACTAACTACACAGTTACATTTTCGGCAAATGTGGAATTGGAGAAAATTCAAGTGAAAAACATTAATTCTGGCGTAACCAAATGGCTATACAATCCTGATAGAGTAATTACGTTGCAGAAAACTCAAAATAGCACGGCGATTGCAACTGTTGATGATTCGGAGTTCCTTCAACAAACAGGGCAAAATACCGTGGTTGTGAATATGGAAAAATCGGGGCTACTAAGTCTCACTCTTTATTCTGCGAACGGGAGTATGATTTCCCATTATTCTAATGTGGTAAATGCAGGACAAACGACATTTCAAATTGGGGCGACAGCTGGTGTTTATGTGCTTGTTGCTAAGGCAGACAATTGTTCGTCTTCGGTAAAACTCTCATTGATGCAAACTTCCCCAATTAATATTTCTGAAGTTGCAAGTAACTCCGTTTCTGTTTTGAAATCAATCAACGATATTATTAAGTTTAAAGAGGGAGATGTATTTGAATTTACAGGATATCACAAAGATGGGACTATAGTAAAGACTGCTGTTATAACAGAAAATAAAGAAATTGTTTTTAATTATTTTAAAAATGGAGTAATAAATGCTCCGTTTTCTGTTAGTGAAAATGGAAAGATTTGTTTTTCTCAAGGAAATTTGCAGTATCAGGCAAGTACAAACAAGTTTCGTTTTGCAGAAAATCAATATGACTATATTGGCTATCAAAATAAGAACATCTCATCAAGTTATTCTGGCTGGATAGACCTATATGGTTGGGGGACGAGTGGTTGGAATAGTGGTGCGAAAGCATACCAGCCGTATAGTACAATCTCTGGGGGCAATAATTACCTTTCTGGTGTGTACGCCTCGAATAGCACTGGCGACTACACCAATGGCGACTGGGGCATGTACAACAAAATTTCTAATGGAGGAAACAAAACGGGGCAATGGCGTACACTTTCTGAATACGAGTGGGATTATTTGATTAATCGCCGTTCGAATGCTCATCGACTAAAAGGTCAAGGTAGTGTAAACAACGTAAATGGTTTAATATTGTTACCCGATGATTGGGATGAACCCGCATCCGTGAAATTTAAGTATGCTCCTGATGATTATTCAACAAATGTCTATACGACGGAAGAATGGGCGTTAATGGAATCGTATGGTGCAGTGTTTCTTCCTGCAGCAGGTAACCGTAGGGGAACAAGTATTTATAATGACGGATCTGTCGGCTACTATTGGTCGAATTCGTGGCATGGCAGCAACGATTATGGATATTGTAGCGAATGGGACGGACTTTGTATGATTTTTACAAGTCAAGGAATAAATTTGCACCCCAGCAATAGCGATAATGGATATTCTGTGCGTCTTGTTCAATCAATAGTACCAATAGTTGCTACAAATACTGATGTTACAGATATAACAGTTACTTCTGCAACGGTTGGAGGAAATATTGCCGATAATGGGGCTGAAGTAGTTGAACGAGGAGTTTGTTGGAACACTTCTCGCAAACCGACCACTTCCAACAATAAGAAAGTTATGGGTAAGGGAATAGGTGATTATTCCGTTCAATTATCGTCACTTGCCGGCAACACAGTATATTACGCCCGTGCGTATGCAATAAATCCAATGGGTGTAATAGTGTATGGCAACGAGGTTAAGTTTACCACAGCAGCAGGTATTCCAACTATTGCTATTGATAAATTTGACAACTATACGTATGGTACGGAAATTAAAATATCGCTAATTGCCGACAATGGTGCTACAGTGACAGACAAAGGCGTATGTTGGAGTGAATCTCCTCTGCCAACCATAGCGGACAATCATGCTTTAAGACTTAATGGTGATTTCACTGGCAATGCCCTTGTTATTATGTCCACCGATAGAATAGGTGGGGTGACTTATTATGCCCGAGCATACGCAATAAATAGCGTAGGAATTGCATATAGCAGTGAAATCTCCTTTACCACACCAACACGTTACCCTAACGTAACAACAAGAGCCGACGTGACTGACATAACGGGTAATACGGCAATTGTTGGTGGAAGTGTTATTACCGACAATGGTGCTACGGTAACCGAACGAGGTGTATGTTGGAGTACTTCTCCAAAACCAACCATTGATGATAATAAAAAAGTTGAGGGTAAGGGATTGGGAGATTATTCTGTTCAACTTTCATCGCTTGCAGGTTCCACAACATACTATGCCCGCGCGTATGCCGTAAATAGTCTTGGAACCTCTTATGGTGAAGATGTTTCGTTTACTACAACAATAAGTACCCCAACTATTTATACAGCTGATGTTTATATGGCGGGAAACGCTCTATTTATTGAGGGAAATGTCAAATATGACGGTGGGGCAATGGTAACGGAAAAAGGAGTATGTTGGAGTACTTCTCCAGACCCAACCATTGCAGACAACAAAATTATAGGTGGAGTTGGTACAGGTAGTTTCTCTGTAGAGATAACTTCGTTGGATAAAGATACAAAGTACTATGTTCGTACGTATGCACAAAATAGTGAGGGAATAACGTATAGCAGTGTCTTTCCTATTATTACTAATATGGTGAAGAACAATGGAGCAATAAAATTCGTATTCTCTATTTCTCCCGACAAAAAAATCTATTTCTCACAAGGAAACCTGCAATATCAGGCGAGTACCGAAACGTGGCAGTTTGCTAAACACCAATACGATATGATTGGCAAGGATAATTCCAACATTTCAAGTACATATAGCGGTTGGATAGATTTATTCGGTTGGGGAACTTCTGGTTGGAACAGCGGAGCGAATGCGTACCAACCATATAGCACAAGCACAGAAGGCAGTGACTATTCCCCTGACGGTTCATATTCCAACAATTTGACTGGCAGGTACGCCAGTGCAGATTGGGGCGTGTACAACAAAATTTCAAATGGAGGAAATGCAACAAGAATGTGGCGGACGCTTACATCCGGTGAGTGGTATTATGTGATAAAAACCCGTGCAAATGCTTCGAGCAAGAAAGGCCTGGCAAGCGTCAACGGAGTGGACGGCTGGATTCTGTTGCCTGACAACTGGACACTGCCCGAAGGACTGACATTCACAAGCGAAGTAAACGGCCGCTATGCACAGAACACATATTCAACTGCTGATTGGGCAAAGATGGAAGCGAATGGTGCCGTGTTTCTTCCTGCTGCTGGCGAGCGCTACGGTACATACGTGAACTTTGTGGGTTCCGTCTGCGGCTACTGGACGAGTTCGGCTAACGACATCGTCGGCCAGGCCATCTATCTGCTGTTCACCGGCTACAACGTGGACAAGCGCGGCGACTACCTCGGCTACGGGCGGCCTGTCCGCCTTGTGCAAGATGTGGAATAAAAAAGTAATGTTTAAATTTAGAAATAAAGACAATGAGTGATGGTGCGTTAATTAAAGGGGGATTTTCTGTAGCCCTCAATAAAAAAGTATGTTTTTCACAGGGAAATTTGCAATTTCAGGCAAGCACAAATCTATGGCGTTTTGCCGAGCATCAATGGGATTGGATTGGAGATGCAAATAAGAAAATATCCTCAACAAATAGTGGTTGGATAGATTTATTCGGATGGGGTACAAGTGGTTGGATTAGTGGTGCAAATGCTTACCAACCATATAGTGTCAGTACAGATTCTAAAGACTATTGTATTGGTAGTGTACAAGAAATTAAATCACTTGGAGCTGCTGCCATAAAAATTCAGAAAGAATTTGGAGAAATACCACTTAATTCATATAAAAATGATATGACAGGTAAATTCTCCAATGCCGACTGGGGCGTGTACAACAAAATCTCGAACGGCGGAAATCAAGCGGGAATGTGGCGAACGCTTACTAGTGAGGAATGGAAATATTTATTATATACACGTGTAAAAGCTGCAAACTTGATAGGCTTGGGTACGATAAATAACGTAAAAGGTTTGATATTGTTACCTGACAATTGGGAAAATACTTTATCAGTGAAATTTAAATGTACTCATAATAATTATTTTAGTAACGTGTTTTCTTCCGAAGAATGGTCTGTGATGGAGTCGTATGGTGCAGTGTTTCTGCCGCTTGCTGGGCACCGTAAAGGAACGGAAGTGTTCAACGTTGGGTCCAGCGGCTACTATTGGTCAAGTTCGGCATATAGTCGTAACAAAACCTGTTATCACCTTTGGGTTGATTCTTACGGATTTGTATTTAGCGAAAATGGAAATCGTTCAGAAGGGGGGGCTGTCCGTCTTGTGCAAGATATAAAATAATGCACAATTAACGGATTTCCACAAGGGAATCCCTTTTTTCGTTCCTACATTGGTTATCTTTTAAGAAGTAACAAACAGAATCGTATCGCATGGTTGCAGAATCAAAAATAATCACTATTTTTGAGCAACCAATTGAAGAGTAGTGAACATGAAAAATGAAATTGATTCTTGCGCAAAAAGCGAAATAATCTTGTATCAACCCAACGAAACAGTGTCGTTGGAAGTGCGGTTAGATGAGGAAACCGTTTGGCTGACGTTAAATCAAATGTCCATATTGTTCGGAAGAGATAAGTCTGTAATATCCAGACATATAGCTGCTATTTTCAAAGAAGAAGAATTGGAACGAGAGGCAACTGTTGCAAAAAATGCAACAGTTCAAAATGAAAATGGTCGTACCGTTCTTCGAACAATAGAGTATTATAATCTTGATGTGATAATTTCGGTTGGTTATCGTGTAAAGTCGCAACGTGGCACAAGGTTTCGTCAATGGGCAAACAAAGTTCTAAAAGAATATCTGTTAAAAGGATATTCAGTAAATCAACGAATAGAACGATTGGAACAACGTGTAGCCCAAACAGAAGACAAAATAGATTTCTTCGTCCGTACAGCAATGCCGCCAGTTGAGGGTTTGTTGCACGAAGGACAGATTTTCGATGCCCGTGTTTGTGTGGAGAATCTTATAAAACAGGCAAAGTGGGAAGTGATAATGATTGACGGCTACGTTGACGCTGCAACCTTCGAAATTCTTGACGTTCGGCAGAAAGGCGTTTCGGCAACGATTTACACGGAACGGATTGGTGAGTCTTTATTGAGAGTCAAGGAATTGCACGATTCGCAATATCCAGACAAAATAATCCGATTAGAAAAATACGCAGAAAATTTCCACGACCGTTTTCTCATAATTGACGATGTGGTCTATCATTTCGGAGCAAGTTTCAAAGATTTGGGCAATCGCCTGTTTACATTCAACAAAATGGGATTGGATAAGAATCTGATTCTTTCGCCGCCGAAAGAAATGGAATAGATTCTTGAATGATTAAAGTAAATAAAACCTAAAAATATTAATGCACAACGGGTTTCTTTAATATTTGCATAGTTATTGAATGTTAAATTAACCAATTCAATTGTACAATTACATCATCCGTACGCTCTATGTACGGTGTTGTTGCTTTTTCTTCCATAATGCGGCAATGGTAAAAAAATAATGCATAATTCACAATTGTGCATTATGCATCGTGAATTGAGCATTGTTAATATCTACGGTATCGGTCAAGAAATTTTTTTAAATTTTTCTGATCCAACTTTTTTCTCGTTTGTTGTTGATAATGTGAAAGATACAAAGGTCTTAGTGTATTCTAAACACTTATGACACAGCGTTTTATATTTTGATTTTCGTTTTTTTTGATATACTTTTGGATACTCGAAAAATGTGAAAATTATAAAAATATGGATATGAAACTCAAAAGATTTACGATTTTACTTATTTCATTAGTGTTTGCAGTGTGGCAGTCGTTTGCTCAATCAGTGCCTTCAGGGTATTCGGTTGGTACTTGGTCGGGTTTCCGCACAGCAGCGGCTACGTTTACGTTCGATGACGATGCGCCAAGCCATATTTCGGTGGCTGCTCCAGCATTTGAAGAACGGGG
>JAEEQV010000095.1:0-8255 GCA_016285445.1 Bacteroidales bacterium | reverse complement strand
TACATATTCGTATATTTCCCGTTGAAATCGGCACTTGAAGAAGCCCAACAATTACCCGTGTAAAGAGGACCGATGAATTTGTAGCCCGAACAGTTATATCCACAAATCGTTTTACTTCCTGAAAGCTTTTCAAGTGTTTCGTCGCTTGCAGTTGTCTCTACGGGTGTGTATTTATAGGCAAAATACACCTTGCTCGTGTCGTTCGTCGAGAAACAAACCATAACATTATTCTTATAATCCATCACCGTGATCATTTCCCCCATTCCGTAACCGTAATATTCGGCTGTTGAGTTCAAATAATAAGTGCATGCTAAAGTTTCTTTTTCGCCAGCTTCGCTTGTCATGACAATTTCGGAATTTACCAACGTGTTGAATTCATATTCGTCTTCAAATGGCACGTTAGTCATAGCAATAAGCGAATCTTGCCATGCGCCCATAGCGGCTTGGTATTTTTTGCTTTCTTCGGCAAGATGTTGCTCATAAGCACTCAATTTTTTCGACAAATACACTTCCATTTGCTTTTCAGCAATGGATTCAGCTTTCTTTGCAACTGCATTGCCCACTCCACGTGCTGCCGCATTTGCCGCATTATTTATAGCGCCACTGATAAATTTTTGTGCATTAGCACATCCAAAGATGCAACAAAGACTAAGAATAAGAATAAATTTACGTTTCATTTTATTACTTTTTATGTTATGTTATAGATTTTGTCGCAATATTAAAGTTTTTTAAAAAATTATAATCTGAATGGAGAGGGATTATGTTAATTTTTTATGAAAAATTGTTGTAATTGCAAGAAAAACATTATTTTTGCGAAAAATTTTAATAGAATTACTATGAAAAAGGTATTGATGAATCTTGCTCTTTGTGCTGTGGCAATGTTTGGAGCAATGTCAGTTTCGGCTCAAGAAGAAAAGTCTCCTTGCGAAACACAATGTAATGTTGGTTTAGAAATTAAATCATCAGAAATTTGGAGAGGTCTTCAAATTGGTTCAGGCCCTGCTTTTAAACCTATGTTTGCAATAAATGCTGGTAGTTTCTCTATCGGTGCAGAAGGTACAATGTGTACAGGCGAAGATTTAGGTTTCGAAAGCAATATCTACGCAAAATACCGTTTCCCATTCGATTTGACTCTTGAATTGACTGACTACTATGCAGGTGGTAACTGGTTGGGAGTTAACTTCGACAATATTGCAAAAACTCACACAATTGAACCAGCTATCCGTTACAACTACGGAAAATTACAGTTCTACATTGCTTTGAACTTTATGGAAAACAAAGAAGTTGATTTCTATGGTCACATTGCATACGACTTCGATATTTTCAAAGTAACTCTTGGCGGTGGTGACGGTGTTTACACTACAAGCCCAGTATGGCACAATGGTGGCGATTTCGCAATCTGCAACATCGGTTTGGAAAAAGAAACTGCTATTCAAATCAACGACAGATTTGCATTGCCAATCACTGGTGGTGTTGCTTTGAACCCAGCTATTGAACGTTTCTACGCTTACGCAGCTATTAAATTTGCAAGATAATAATAGATAGAGCGATGAAACTTACAAATGCATACTCGTTTTACTTTTACTTCTTTTACTTTTATTTTAAAAGATAAAAGCGAGGTCGCGTGTATGTAATTGAAATGAATTAAAATTGTATAAACGAAGCCTCGATGAAAATCGGGGCTTTTTTTTTGAAAAATATAAAAATATGAAAATTGCGATTCAAGGTGTGAACGGAGCATTCCACGAAATAGCCGCCAAAGAATATTTCGGCGACGACATTACAACGCTCAACTGCAACCAGTTCAAGGATTTGTTCTCGGCTGTGGAACACGGCACTGCCGACTATGGCATTTGCGCCATAGAAAATACCATTGCTGGTAGCATACTCGAGAATTATTTGTTACTCAAACGCTCAAAGCTCAAGGTGATAGGCGAGATTAGCCTTCATATCACGCAAAATCTTATGGTGTTGCCAGGAACGAAAATTGAGGACATCCACGAGGTGTATTCGCATCCCATCGCAATCCAGCAAAGCAAGGATTTTCTCGACAACTATCCTGACATAAAAATCATCAACTGGTCCGACACGGCTTCGAGTGCCCAGAAAATCGTTGAGGAAAATCTTACGAATGCGGCAGCCATCGCAAGTGAATATGCCGCTGAATTGTATGGCTTGGAAATACTTGCCCGTAACATTCAGACGCACAAGAAAAATTACACTCGTTTTCTTGCCCTGAGTCGTATTCCCGTCGATAGCGAGGAAAACAACAAGGCATCGATTTGTTTTGAATTGTCGCATCAGCCAGGTTCGCTTGTCGATGTGTTGGCGGCATTCAAGCAACATGAGATAAATCTTACCAAAATCCAGTCACTTCCTATTTTGGGAAGTCCGTATCAATATACGTTCTACGTGGATTTGGAATGGAAGGACAAAAACAAGTTTGACGCCGCTTTGGCAGCAGTGTTGAAGGTGGTTTCAAATCTTTCGGTCTTGGGAGAATATAAACGTGACGAAAAATTTAATTACGAAATATTGAACTAATATGAATATTGTAGTTATAGGAACAGGTCTGATTGGTGGCTCAATGGCGCTTTCTGCCCGTGGGTTCGAGACGAAAATCATCGGTGTTGATGCAAGCGAGGAAAACTTGAAAAAAGCGATGGAACTTGGCATTATTGATATGGGAATGCCGCTTGAACAAGCAGTTTTGATTGCAGATTTAATTATCATTTCCATTCCCGTTGATGCGGCACGTGAAATGCTTCCGACAATTCTCGACACAATGCGCGACGATGCCGTTGTAATCGACACTGGTTCGACAAAGGCGGGAATATGTGGAAAGGTCCGCAACCATCCTCGCCGAGGAAATTTCGTGGCTTCGCACCCTATGGCGGGAACGGAATTTTCAGGTCCGACAGCAGCTTTTGCGGGTTTGTTCAAAGACAAGAAAGCAATTATTTGTGAAAAGGAATTGAGCAGCGATTTTGCCCTGAAACGTGCCTTAATGCTATACAAATTATTGGGAATGAGCGTGTTGTATATGTCTGCCGAAGACCACGACAAACACATTGCCTACGTGTCGCACCTTACGCACGTGATTGCGTACGCATTGAGTCTGACAGTTCAGGAAATTGAGAAAAACGAGGAAAAGAAAATCTTTGAAATGGCTGGTAGCGGTTTCGCTTCAACCGTGCGAATCGCAAAAAGTTCGTCGGCTATGTGGACGCCGATTTTCCGTCAGAATGCCCGTTTTCTCACAAAATCAATCGATACCTATATCGATGTGCTGAATCATTTCAAACAATTGATTGCCGAAGACAGAACTGATGAATTGTATAATGAAATCAAGGAAGCAAACAGAATAAAAGACGTATTAAAAGGATAATGTATAATCTAGAGACGCAAACATTGCGTCTCCACAACAAAAAACAACAAGAATTTAATAAAAAATAATTATATGAAAGTAGATGGAATAGAAACATGGGGCATTAACGCAAAACGTCCTGTAATCATTGCAGGCCCATGTAGTGCAGAATCAGAAGAGCAGGTAATGGAAACTGCCAAAGGTTTGAAAGAAATTGGTGTGCAAATTTTCCGTGCGGGTATCTGGAAACCTCGCACTCGACCAAATTCATTTGAAGGCGTTGGTTTCGAAGGATTGGCGTGGTTGAAACGAGTTAAAAAGGAATATGGAATGCTTACGGCAACCGAAGTTGCGTGTCAAAAACACGTGAACGAGGCATTGAAAATGGGTGTTGACATTCTTTGGATTGGTGCACGTACGACGGTGAATCCGTTTGCCGTGCAAGAAATCGCCAACGAGTTGAAGGGCGTTGACATTCCTGTGCTTATCAAGAATCCAATCAATCCTGACTTGGAATTGTGGATTGGCGCGTTCGAGCGAATTGCCGGCGCAGGTATTACGAAACTTGGTGCCATTCACCGTGGATTTTCTTCATTCGAAAAAATAAAATATCGCAACGCTCCACAATGGCAGATGGCGATAGAATTACATCGTAGAATTCCTGAATTGCCTATTATCTGTGACCCGAGCCACATGGCGGGCAAACGTGAGTTTGTTCAGGAATTGGCACAAAAATCGTTGGATTTGGGCGCAAACGGCTTGATTATTGAGTCGCACTGCAATCCCGATGTGGCATTGAGCGACTCAAAACAACAATTCACTCCACAAGATTTAGGTGAAATCCTCAACAACTTGGTTGTTCGTGAACGTGGAACGAATAATGCTGATTACAAGGAAGTTATGAGCGAACTTCGTGCAAAAATCGACGTACTTGACGAAATGTTGCTCGACACGCTTTCGAAACGTATGGACGTATGTCGCGAAATGGGTAAGACGAAAAAGGAAAACAATGTGCAAGTATTCCAGTCACATCGTTGGGACCAAATCTTGACAGACAAACTTGCCCGCGGTGCTGAAAAAGGCTTAAGCGACGAATTGATTGAAAAAACTTTTAAAGCAATTCACCAAGAATCAATCAATATTCAAACGGAAATTGTAAATTCGTAGCCGAAAAATGGCAAAGACAGAGTTATGAAGAAACTCGAGATAAAAAGTTCAATAGGGTCGTCGGAGATATTTGTGGGAGAATCTCTCGCAAATGTTTCCCGATACCTTCCCAAAGGTCGAAAAATAGCTATCATAACCGATCCGGCTATTCGTTCTTTGTATGGAAACCAGTTCCCCAAAGTCGATTTAGTCCTTGAAATTCCACAAGGCGAGGGGAATAAAAATCTGCAATCGTTGGATGCGATTTTTGAGCAACTGATCAATGCGGAATTTGACAGATCGTCATTTATACTTGGTATTGGTGGTGGAATCGTGTGCGATATGAGCGGTTTCATTGCCACCATTTTTATGCGTGGAATTGAATTCGGATTTGTCTCTACAACCTTGTTGAGTCAAGTGGATGCAAGCGTTGGAGGGAAAAATGGCGTGAATTTCCAAGGATATAAAAATATGATAGGAACATTCAGTTTGCCAAAATTTGTAATTTGCGAACTGAATATACTGAAATCTCTTCCGGAACGAGAACTTCTGAGCGGTATGGGCGAAGTGGTGAAACACGGAGCTATTGCCTCGGAATGGTTGTTCTCGTACATTGAAAACCACGTGGCAGATTTGAAGAATTATTCAATGGAGGCGCTGGAAACTTTTGTGTATGAGTCAATTGTAATAAAATCTTCTGTCGTAAGCGGCGATGTGAAAGAGTCAGGACAACGACGGATTTTTAACTTTGGCCATACATTTGGACATGCTATTGAGAAAATCACGAAAATGCCTCACGGTTGCGCAGTGAGCGTAGGAATGGTGATGGCAGCAAAACTTTCTGTCTTAAAAGGGAAAATGAAACAAGCGGAGTGCGACCGATTAGTGAAACTTTTGAAGAAAATAGGTCTGCCCACTTCTGCCGAAATCAATTCCGACGAATTGCTCGATGTGATGAAATGCGACAAGAAACGTGAGGGCGACAGTGTTCATTTTGTATATTTGACAGGCATTGGAGCGTGTAGCGTTGAAAAAATATCATATACCGAATTAGCTTCTTTGATACGTGATTTGTGTTAGTGTTATAGAAAAGGAAATTGCTAAAATCATTTCCGTGGCTCATTCGGCTGAAATGGCAGAAATCCGTATTGATTTGTGCGGATTGGACGAGCAATCTGTTGCTGACGTGTTTTCTCAGATTTCCGTTCCGACAATTGCCACTTGTCGTCCAGAATTTTGTGATGACGAGAAACGTGCTAAGTTGCTGAAGACGGCGATTCTTTCAGGTGCAACCTACGTTGATGTGGAAATAGAATCACAGGAAAACTTCAAGAAAGAAATCATGAACTTCGCTCACGAAAAGGGGAGCAAGTGCATTGTTTCATATCATAATTACGAGGAAACGCCGACGAAACAAGCGTTACAAGAAATAATTGACAGTTGTTTCTCGCAAGGTGCCGACATAGCTAAAATTGCGACAATGGCACGATCAAAACGTGATGCTTCGAGAGTATTGTCATTGTACGAGATGAATGACAATATTGTTGCCTTGGCAATGGGCGAAGAAGGGAAAATTTCTCGTGTGGCGTGTCTTTATTTGGGTAGCCCTTTCTCATTCGCTGCCATTGACGAAACGCACGCATCTGCCAATGGGCAGTTGACGGTGGCACAGATGAAAAACGTTCGTAGATTTATTTAATAGTAGAGACGTTGCGTGCAACGTCTCTACTAATTTTCTATAGGTTTAGAAATGCTGGAGATTGTTATTTTACAACACCTTCCTTAATTAAATATTCACCAATTTGAACGGCGTTCAAAGCGGCACCTTTCTTAATTTGGTCGCCGACTAACCACAATGTCAAACCGTTTTCGTTAGCCAAATCTTTACGGACACGACCAACATATACGTCGTCTTTGCCAGCCAAGAACAACGGCATTGGGTATTTTTTGTTTGCGGGATCGTCCATCAATTGGATTCCTTCGCCGTTTGCAATAGCATTTTGAGCCTCTTCAACCGAAATCGGGCGTTCTGTCTCAATCCAAACTGCTTCAGAGTGAGAACGCAACGAAGGAACGCGAACGCACATTGCCGAACATTTCACGTCGCTGTGCATAATCTTACGTGTTTCGTTGAACATCTTCATTTCCTCTTTCGTGTAACCATTGTCGGTGAACACGTCAATTTGAGGAATCACGTTGTATGCCAACTGATATGCGAATTTATTTACCGTAACTGGCTTACCATCAAGCACTTCGCGATATTGTTGTTCCAATTCCGCCATAGCAGCGGCACCTGCGCCACTTGCTGCCTGATAGCTCGCAATATGGATTCTCTTAATATGAGAAAGTTTTTCAAGCGGTTGCAACACCACAACCATCATAATAGTCGTACAGTTCGGGTTGGCAATGATTCCTTTCGGGCGAACCAACGCGTCTTTGGCGTTACACTCAGGAACAACAAGAGGAACTTGATCGTCCATACGGAACGCACTCGAGTTGTCAATCATTATAGCACCGAATTTGGTGATATCTTCGGCATATTCCTTTGAAACGCCTGCACCGGCAGAAGTAAAGGCAATGTCAACGCCCTTGAAGTCGTCGCCATGCTTTAATAGTTGAACGGTGTATTCCTTACCCTTGAAGGTGTATTTTTTACCTGCGCTTCGTTCTGAACCAAACAAAACCAATTCATCCATCGGAAAATTTCTTTCTTCCAACACTCGAAGAAATTCCTGACCTACTGCTCCACTCGCACCAACTATTGCTACTTTCATATTTTTATATTACTTTTGACCGTTAAAATTTTAATGCCGCAAATATAAAGAATTATGAAAAAAATCTTTGTTCTCATTGCAATTTTATGCACTACTATTATTATGTATGCACAGCACCAAACCTTTCCGCACGTCGTGATAACCGAAATTATGGCCGATCCCACGCCACTTGTGGGCTTGCCCGATTTTGAATATGTGGAGATTTATAATGTGTCGAGTGACACTATAAAAAGTTCTGACTTACAATTAATTGTAGGAACAAAAAGTTACGTATTACCCCAAGGGAATTTGTATCCGCAAGAATATCTTTGCATCATTTCAAACAAAGCACAGACGTTTTTTTCCGACTCTCTGCATTTTGCCTATATCAAAACATTTCCCGCAATTACCAACAGTGGCCAAACGATAGGAATCTTGTACAATGACACCCTAATTTCGTCGGTTACGTTTTCCGAAGATTGGTATCACGATGATTTTAAGCAAGATGGTGGATGGAGCTTGGAAAAAATCGATGTCGAGAATTTCTCGGAAACGCCAGACAATTGGAACGCATCAAAAAACAGGATGGGTGGAACGCCAGGATTCATTAATTCTATCGCCCAAGAAAATGACGATTTCATCGCACCAAGAATTGCTTCAATTCAAATCGTCTCGGATTCCGTTTTGCAGATTACTTTTTCGGAGAATATTGACATAAAACGATTTCTCCAGAATTGTGACATATATGATACGCTTGCATTTCGCGATGCCACGGAAATAGATAATTCCATGTCAAAATACGAATTGCTCCTCAATACTCGTCTGGAAGAAAAGCAAAGTTATACACTTTCGTTACGAGAAAATGGTACCGATCTGGCGGGGAACCAGTTTGAACCGAATCAATATGTTTTTGCGAAAACGGATTCCTTATTGTTTCGAAATTCCGTCGTCATCAATGAAATCTTGTTTAATCCGTTATCGGGAGAATC
>JAEEQV010000094.1:0-8267 GCA_016285445.1 Bacteroidales bacterium | reverse complement strand
TTGATTTTGGCTCCGATTGAAGCCCCCAGCATTTCTTTCCGTCGATAGCCTCCTCACGGAGCAACGTGTGGGTGTCTTCGCTCAAGTTACGACGACCCATATCATCGTATGTGAAGTCGGACCCCATAAAATAATCGGTTTTCGACGAAGAACCGCTGATGCGGCGTGTTTTCTTCATTGCAGGCAAATACAACCATTTGTCGTCTTCCTTATTTAATTGGTCGTAGTCCCAAGTGAGAAAACCTGTACCTTTTACATCGCCAGGATACATGAAAAACATGATAGTCTTGCGATCTTTTCCGTAATCCTTTGAATATGATTTCAATTCACGGACACGCTTACTGCCATTTTTATTGATAAGCGTGAGATTTATCTCGCAGTAACGGGTGTCGCCGTCGGGACGGTCGTGGACTTTTGCCGCAATTTGGTCGCCAGTAAGTGGTTGAGCCATAAGATTTGCTGCAATATACAGACTTGCAAAGGTTGTTATAAGTATCTTTTTCATTTTGTTAAATATTTATGTTATACACTAAAAAACTAATTCGTAACTCTATTCGTTGGAATCTGATTCTTTACCAAACACTTTGAACTTCCGCATCACTACAGGCGAAATGAACAAATCGGCAAGCAGTGCGGCGAACAAACCAGCTGCGGCAAGAATACCAAGGTCTCGGAAATTGTTTGCCGTTGATGATGTAAAGCCAAGGAATGTAGAAGTAATAATCACGGTTGACATTACCACAGCGATACCGATGATTCGGAACGTACGCAGTATTGCGAAACGATAGTTTCGTTTTCGGTCGAATTCCAGATGTGTGTGGTTGATTACGTGAATGGTGTCGTCAACCGCCAAACCAAGCACCATAGGAATTACAATGGCGGTAACCATATCGAGCGAATAGTTGAACCACCCCATCACACCGCCCACAAAAATAATTGGAGCAAGGTTTGGAATCATACCAATCAATCCCAACTTTATGTTTCCGAACGCAATCATAAGCAAAACGCCCACAATAACGACCGAAAGCAACAGCGACCACATTTGTCCGCGCACTAAATATTGCTGCATAACGGTGAATTGCGGAATGTTGCCGACAGCGGAAATTTGTGCGTCTGGAAACAAATCTTCGGCGAATTTCTGCAAATCATTGATGTTGTCTTCCACTTCAGCAGAGTTATATGACTTAATTTCCACTTGCAGACGAAGTTTCTGGTAATTGTAATCTATCCAATAATTCGTTTCCGAACCGCCAGCGTTTTCGTACAACAATAACAATTGCGCAACCATGTCATTTTCTTCGGGAATACGGTAAAAATCCTGATTATTCTCGTTCAGAGTACGGTTCATATCCTTCAAAATTGGCAGAATTGAATAATGACGTTTGGTCAACGGATAGTTTTCGGTGTGTTGTTCCAATTGCTCAAACTTTTTCAGTATTTCTGGGTTCTTCGCATCATCTTCGTTTGGCAACGAGATTAACATATCGTAGGAATAAACTGAACCAAGTTCAGTGTCGCAGATGTCGAGCAGTTTTGCAACATACGGCACTTTGCGACCCATAGTTTTTTCCATATCGAACGCAGGTTGTATGCGTGGCACAGCAACCACACACACTATCGCCAACACGCACGAAACAATCATAATCGCCTTGCTGTGAGTAAGAACCCAATTGCCAAGTTTTTCAAACAATGCGCCTGTTTTTCCTTCGATAGTGCTTTCTGGTGCTTTTTTCAAACGTATGTTTTTCCGACCAAAAGAATAAATTATCGGTGTGAAAATCACACACGTAAGCACAACTGACAAAATGCATAACGACGAATTGATACCGATTGCTTTCATCGGCACAAGTTTCATTGCCACAAACGACAGCATTGCCGCAATGGTGGTGATGCCCGAAAACAGAACTGGCCAACCAGTTTCCGTGATTGCTTCGGTGACGGCTTTCATACGGTCGCCGTGTTGGTATAATTGCGAACGGAAGTAATTGTAAATGTGGATGTTGTATGCGATTGAAATGGCAAAACAAAGCACGACAACCGAAAGCGTCGCCGACATATCAATATACAAACCTATCCAGCCAATCCAACCAAATGCCATAAGTATGCTCATAATAGTAGTGACAATCGGCATCAGCACGCCACGAAGCGAACGAGTGATGATGGTCATAACAACGATACCTATCACAAGCACAATCATCATCATCTGCTTCATTTGCTCGCCCATATATTGCGATTTAGCGTACGACATATGTGGCATACCCGACAATGCAGGATGTAAATCTGCATATTTTTCCTGCATACAAATTTTTTCCGCCTCACGACCTGTAAGCATATCGGGAGATTCAGAACTTTCGGCTTTCCACACAGAATCTTCGGGGAACGGACGAAGTTTTACCATAATCCACGACATTGTTCCGTCTTTTGAAAGCAATCGTGACGCAAGTTCTGGCTTAGAATACGCCACTTTTTTGATTTTCGAAAGAGCTGCTTCATCGTCGGGAATTTCGTCGGGAACAATCTGCCCCAATTCCATTCCTTCGTCGGTTCCAATCATAAATTCAAGGTCGGTAAGCGAAGTGATGCTTTCGGAATACGAAAGACTGTCCATCAGGTTGTTGCTCAACTCACGAATTAGTTCCAAGTTGTGTTTTGTGAACAAACCTTCATCGTTTTGCACCAACACAGCCACATAGTAGTCGTTTCCGAAAATCGCCTTGAACTCGTCGGTTTTTTCGAGCATAGGGTCGCCTTCCACAAAATAGCTGTCCCACGATGTTTCAAAATAGATTTTTTTCAGTCCCATTGCCGACAAAACAAAGATTGCGGCAAAAATGAGCACCGCAACAAGTCGGTGGCTCAAGTTCCACTCTGTCAGCGAGCGGAATTTTGAATTGATTTTTTCAATGTTCATAGTTTTATAGATTTTTAGATTCAACAAATGCTTTTCCGTCTTTTATAGTAATAATTTTGTCGGCACCAGCCACAGTACGAAGTCGGTGTGCAATTACGATGACAGTTTTACCTTTTATCAGTTTTGAAATAGATTGTTGGATAAGTGTTTCATTTTCAACATCAAGCGAAGCTGAAGCCTCATCCAAAAGAATTATCGGTGCGTTTTTAAGGAATGCACGGGCGATTGAAATACGCTGACGTTCGCCACCTGACAATTTCTTTCCGTTTTCGCCAATGATTGTTTGCCACGTATCAGGCAGATTTTCAACAAATTCCGTACAATTGGCAAGTTTTGCCGCCTGCATTACCTGTTCGTCGGTGGCATTTTTGTCGCCAATGCGGATATTTTCCATAATTGTATTATTAAACAACGTAACATCTTGGAAAACAATTGAATAAAGATTCATCAACGATTCAGGTTCTATTTTTGAAATATCCTGACCGCCCACGGTGATTTTTCCAGAATCAACATCCCAAAATCTTGCCGCAAGCCGAGAAACGGTTGTTTTCCCACTTCCCGAAGGACCAATCAATGCAGTAACTTCGCCTTGTTTTGCCGTAAACGAAACTCCGTCAAGAATTTGCTTGCCATCCTGATACGAAAACTTTACATCTTGGAATTCAATGTCGCCACCGTTCACTGCAAGTTCTTCGGAACCAGTAAATTCCTTGTGCTCAAGGATTTCGTTCAAGCGTTCGCTGTTAACATCAAGAGCAATGATAGCGGCAAAATGTTCCAACGAAGTCAAAAGCGGGTCGTAAAGCCGCGACACAATCACTAAGAAAAAGAAAAACACGAGAACACTTATTTCGCTCGATTGCAACAACATAGCACCAGCAAGAGCTGTTGTCGCTATACCGAATTTCAATATCAATTCGGCGTTGCAGACAAATAATCCTGTTCCGAGTTCGCACCACAACATACGTTTTTCTACCTCGCGAATTTTTGCTTTCACCACTTGAAAATAACTTTCCTGTGCGTTGTTTTGCCGTAAATCACGAACCGTTTCAAGACATTCTTGGATTTTCTCAGTCATTTCCACCGAAGCACGACTTTTTTTCTTGCCAAGATGATATTGAACCTTACTCGAAAACGCCACAATCAAAAGACACAATGGCAACGGCCAAACTGCCGCCAAAGCAAGTTTCCAATTAATGAAAAACAGAAACACCGCAAGAATACACGTACTTACAATAGAACCAATGAATTGCGGAATGAAATGCGACGACGCCTGTTCTATGCTTGCCGCATCGTCCATCAAAGCCGAAGTAAGGTCGGCGCTGTCTTTTTTTGCAAAGAATGAAAGTGGCAATTTCCGTAATTTTTCAGCTAATGCTATTCGTCGCACGCCACTCTCTTTATATGTTGAGAAATAACAAGTGTTGTATTGCACAATTGTTGCTATTATCATCAGTACCAGCCATATACAAATGCCTAAAATGTAGAATGTCGCATTGCCAGCAAGGGTGTCATTCAAAATATCCTGAATCAGAAAATAAAGCAACACAACAGGAGAAAACAACATTACATTATAGAAAACATTGGCAATTGACGCAATTACCATCGCACGCGCGCCCTCGTTGGACAGGGCATATTTTTGTTTTAGATTTATCATTTTAATCAACATTTAATTTGAAACACTTCATTCTTAACTTTTTAATTGTCAATCGTCCATTTTACCGATTGTTGATACTCGTTCCACATTTTGGAATACGTTCCGTTCATTTTTACGAGTTCCTGATGTTTGCCTTTTTCGATGATTTTTCCCTCTTTCAACACAAAAATTTCGTCAGCGTCAACCACGGTAGAAAGGCGATGCGCAATTTTTATGACTGTTTTACCCTTAGATATTTCGTCGAAAGCACGGAGAACTTTTTCTTCGTTTTCGGGGTCGGCAAAGGCAGTCGCTTCATCAAGGACTAAAATCGGCGTGTTTCGGAGCATCACCCGCGCAATCGCAATACGCTGTTGTTCGCCACCACTCAGGTATGTACCCTTGCTACCAATAATTGTATTGGCACCATCAGGCAATTTCTCTATGATGTCGCCACATTGGGCACGTTCCAATGCTTCAAGAACTTCGTCGTCGGTTGCATCGGGTTTCGCCATACGGACATTCTCCAAAACACTCGTTTTCAATAGTTTACTATCTTGAAACACAAACGAAACGATTTCGGAGAGTTTTTCCTGTGAAATTTCTTTCACATCAACACCACCAATCAAAATATTACCTTCGGTAGTATCCCAAAACCGTGAAACAAGACTTGCCGAAGTTGTTTTTCCTCCACCCGAAGGTCCGACCAACGCCACGTGCGCCCCCGACGGAATTTTCAACGAAATGTCATCAACGGCATTTTTCACAGCACCATCATAACGAAACGTAACATTTTGAAATTCAACAGAATATTCGTTTGGTATTTGAGGTTTTTCAGTTTCATTCTGTTCTTGTACATTCAGCACCGAATCAATTCTTTCCAATGCTGTTCCAACAACCATATCAGCTTCCGACGAATACATCAGCTTATTGAGAGTGACCGAAATAATTGGAGTGAAAATAATGTAGAACATCAGATTTGTGAAAAACTCAGGATTCGCCACTGATGACGAATGATACAAAGCAACCGCAATCAGCGATGCGAACGCCGAATTTATCACAACAGCGTAAGCCGTCATTGGCAGACGGAAACGCTTGGTGTAACTAATGGTGAAGTGTTCATATTCGTCAATTGCCTGTTTGAGTTTCTTAAAAGAAAAAACTGATTGACCGAACGTTTTCACCACAGGAATACCACGAACATATTCAACCGCTTCCTTCGTCATATTTTCAAGAGCGGCATTGTAGGCCTCCATGTCCCTTTTCAGCGTAGGACCAACCATAAAGATGTACATGATAAGAAAACCAAGCAAAACGGTCGCTATACAAAGCAGTCCTATTTTCCAATCAAAATACAAAAGCAACGCTATCATAGCGACAGGCGTTGCCATAGCAACCGAACGGTCGGGAACAATATGAGCCATAAAATTTTCTATCGAGGCAGACGAGTCGGTGATGATTTTGCGGATTTTACCGCTTCCTTCACTTTCTATATGCCCCAGCGGCATTCGCAACACTTTTGCGACACATTTTTCGCGAATGTTGGCAACCGTGCGGAATGCGCCAACGTGTGAACAAGCCAACGCACAGAAGTACACGTTCATGGCGCTCACAGCAAATTTTACCGCCGTAAAGCCATAGTCTTTGAGATTCTCCGCACTCGAAAAATCCGGCATGACGGTCAACACCTCATTCACAATTTTCCAGATATAGACAAACGGCACAAGAGCCAGACAGGCACTCAAAACCGCAAAAACAATAGAGCCAGCGGTAAAAAACTTGAATCGCCCCGCATACCCCATCAATGTTAATAAATTAGGTTTCTTTTTCATTTTTTATTGATTTATACTATTACTTAATTTCGACGCCAAAAACGAACAAGATTCAATTTTGTTCAAAAAAGAGGGAACTCATTTCTAAGTTCCCCCCAACTACAACTATAAGAATTATGGAATTTCAGTTTATTCATATTGCATAGTATTGTAAATCAGTTGTTTCCAACCATTATTATGATAATTGACATATTCCAAAAAGATTTGTTCCGCATCGTCTGCTTCAATCTTGTGCATAATTATTTCTTCGAGCAAGGTAAACATCTGCACCGCGTTTATATGAATGAAGAACGGAGAAAAATCCCATTTCAACGTTGGATATTTCTGTTTCATTGCTTCCATATATTTCATCATCAGTTCAGTGGCTTCATCGGTGAATGTTTCTTTGAATTTAGCCAACGACGAACCTGCAGACTTAAACAGCAACAGAGTTAATAAATCTCTGTATTTCAGCATTATTGAGCTATACTCCTTTGCTGTTTTTTCTGTCATTTCGGGCATCCATTGTTGTGTGGCATCAACATTTTGCGGATTATGGTAGGTCTCGAGCAACCGTTTGAATTCGCTGACAACGGGAAATACAATAGAGCAAAAAAGTTCGTCCTTGCTTGCATAGTAATTGTAGATATTGCTCAAACCCACATCAGATTTTTCAGCAATCTCACGCATCGAAGTTTTGACAAATCCATTTTTGAGAAAAATTTTTTTTGCCTCTTTCTCAATGCATTTCCCTATGTCGTCTTTTTTTATTTGCATACGTTCTGAACAATGTCCGTTTTTGAACACTGCAAAAATGGGAGTTTACCAAAGAGTGTGCAATCCCTATTTTTAGGGATTTCGTCAAAAAAACTTCCAACGACAACATGAAATTTATATGAAATAATCCGCTTCCTCAAACGGCGGTTCGATGATGAGTCTATACTTTACACACACCTTCCCTTGATAATATTAACAATCGTGTCTTCTTATTTCTCCAAAATCTTCTTCACGAACGGAATCAATTCCTTGCTCATTGTTTCCTGTTGTGCCGAACTTGGATGCCAGTCGGCTCCCTCGCCAACCACTGGCGTGAAATCGAAGCGATACACCAATTGTTTTTTAGTGGTGGTGTAATCTTTTTGTATCTTGTCCAAAATCGGTTTCACGGCAGCCAACGCCTCTGGTCCCATCATACTGCCCGTAAGAAGCACGATGGTGGTTTTCGGGTAGTGTGCGGTGACGGAATTCATCAACTTTCGGAAATTCCTCTCGTATTTCTCCGCATTGAACGACGACATTTCCCACGTGTCGTTTGTTCCCAAGTTGATGAACAACACATCGGGCGTGAATTTTGAAAAATCCCATTGGTGCGGGCTGTCGAGCCAGAGTTTTTCGTAATTGTCGGGCATACAGCCATAATATAAAGCGGAATCTTTCTCGCCGTAGTTTCGGTAAATGCCAATGCCAGAGCGAGCAACGACCATACATTCTGCATCGAACGCCTGTGCGGTGCGGTACGCAAAACCGTGACAGAAATTCGACGTTGAGTCGTTGAACGGCGAGCGGTCAGTAACTTCGGTGCCGTAACCGCACGTGATGGAATTTCCTATGAATTCAAATTTGAGTTTCTTGTCGGCTGGACGAGATAATATTTTGGGCAATGGGTCGTCACTGCTACTGCAACCACTAAATCCGTAAAATTCAGGATTATGATAAATACCTTCCGACACCAACGTAATTTTTATAGTACATTTTTTATTAGAGGGAATGGGAATACGAACAAACGGTGTATCTTTTGTACATATCTTAAATGGCTCATTCCCATCAATTTCAACCCAATAATACGCTGTCACATGATTAAAGGGAGCGTCCAACCAGTCCCCCCCCTTCTTCCCCTTTACAGTGACCC
>JAEEQV010000093.1:0-8273 GCA_016285445.1 Bacteroidales bacterium | reverse complement strand
ACATTTGCAAAAAAGGAGCTTTCAGTTTTTCCTCTTAAACTAAAAACAATATGACAAAGACTAAAAAAGAACAGATTGGTCTTACGCTTCTCGGAAGCGGTAGTACCAAGTATGCAAACGATTATTCCCCTAAATTGTTAGAGGCTTTTCCCAACAACCATCCAGAAAACGACCATCTTGTGTCGTTCAATTGCCCTGAATTCACGTCGTTGTGCCCCATTACGGGACAACCAGATTTTGGGAAGATTGTGGTCAATTACATCCCTGCTAAAAAAATGCTCGAAAGCAAGAGTATGAAACTCTATCTCGGCAGTTTCCGTAACCACGGCAGTTTTCACGAAGATTGCGTAAACATTATCATGAACGACTTGGTGAAACTTCTCAAACCTAAATATCTTGAAGTTGTGGGAATATTCATGCCTCGTGGCGGAATTTCCATCCTTCCGTTTGCAAACTATGCCGACAAGGAGCATCAGACAATGAAGCAGTCTCGTATTTTGGAACAAATGAATTTCCTACTGAAATGAAAGACAGCGTCTTAATACTTTCTGGCGGAATGGATAGCGTCACTATGCTTTATGAATATCGTGATGCCATTGCGCTTGCCGTGTCGTTCAATTATGGTGGAAATCATAATGAGAAAGAAATTCATTTTGCAAAACTTCACTGCGAACGACTGAATATCAAGCACATAGTGATTGACCTTGCATTTATGAAGACTTATTTCAAAAGTTCGCTTTTGGAAGGTGGCGACAAGATTCCCGAAGGCAATTACGACGATGAAAATATGCTTTCAACGGTTGTTCCCTTCCGTAACGGCATCATGCTTTCCATTGCGGCTGGTCTTGCCGAATCGAACGGTTTGAAGAAAATAATGATGGCAAACCATTTTGGTGACCACGCCATCTACCCCGATTGTCGGAAATCGTTTGTCGATGCGTTCAATCAGGCAGTTTCGGAAGGAACATACGAACACATAGAACTCGTTGCTCCTTACACGAACATCACCAAGTCCGACATTGCCCGCAAAGGCGTCGCTCTTGGAATTGATTACACCGAAACGTGGAGTTGTTACAAAGGTGGAGAAATTCATTGTGGCTGTTGTGGCACGTGCCGCGAACGAAAAGAAGCCCTCAAGGCGGCTGGAATCATTGATAAAACTCTTTATGAACAATAATTTATGTATTACATTTCCAAAGTATTAGAAATATCGGGTGCTCACCGACTTGATTTGCCGTACGAAAGCAAATGTTGCAACTTGCATGGTCACAATTGGATTGTTACCGTATATTGCAAGGCAAAGGAACTTAACGCAAACGGCATGGTGTGCGATTTCACCGAAGTGAAAAAGATGGTGCAGGACAAACTTGACCACAAAATTATCAACGACGTGATTCCGGGAATCAATCCTACGGCTGAAAACATCGCTCACTGGATTTGCACACAAATCCCTAACTGTTACAAGGTTTCCGTGCAAGAATCGTCAGGCAACATAGCGACGTATGAACAAGATTAACGAAATATTCTACTCGCTCCAAGGTGAAGGTTTTTTCACGGGAAAACCAGCGGTATTTGTGCGTTTTTCGGGTTGCAACCTGCATTGTCATTTCTGTGACACTCAACACGATACATATACCGAAATGACCGACGATGAGATTCTTTCGGCAATTAAGGACTACCCTACGAGATTCGTCGTGCTTACGGGTGGTGAGCCAACGCTGCAAGCGTCTTCACATTTGATAGACTTGTTGCATTCCCTTGACTTTTTTGTCGCTATAGAAACAAACGGCACCATAATTCCACCAACCAACATTGATTGGATAACGCTTTCGCCCAAAAAAGGCGGAAAACTCGCTTACACCAAGGCAAACGAACTCAAAGTGGTTTTTGAACAAGACGACGTGGAACATTTTCTTACGGAAATCGAAGCTGAACACTACTTTCTGCAACCATGTTCAAATAAGAATATCCAAGAAACGGTGCAATACATTCTTTCGCACCCCCAATGGCGATTATCGCTCCAAACACATAAGTTTTTGAACATTCAATAGACATCCATAAAAAAAGCTGCACGGAACATCCGCACAGCTTTTCAATAAAACAGTATTAATCTAATTCTTAGTCTTGCAACTTACGCAAAAGATTGTTCAATGAACATTTGCCTGGAAGCGTAGCCACCACTTCGTCTATCGACATACGAACCTGATTCATCGTGTCGCGTTCGCGAACGGTAACCGTGTTGTCTTCCAACGTTTGGTGGTCAACTGTTACGCAATATGGCGTACCAATTGAATCCTGACGACGGTAGCGTTTTCCGATAGAATCTTTTTCTTCGTATTGACAGTTGCATTCAATTTCCAACTGACGCATAATTTTTTGCGCAACTTCTGGCAAACCGTCTTTTTTAACCAACGGCATAACAGCAATTTTCACTGGAGCCAACGCAGCAGGAATACAGAGCACGTCACGCATTTCGCCGTCAACTTGCTCTTCGCAGTACGAGTTGCACAACACTGCCAACACGGTTCTATCCAAACCAATAGAAGTTTCGATTACGTATGGAACATAACTTTCGTTCAATTCTGGGTCGAAATATTGGATTTTCTTGCCTGAGAATTTTTGGTGCTGGCTCAAGTCGAAATTCGTACGAGAGTGAATACCTTCCAACTCCTTGAATCCCATTGGGAAATTAAATTCAATATCGGTTGCCGCATTTGCATAGTGGGCAAGTTTTTCGTGGTCGTGGTAACGATAGTTTTGGTCGCCCAATCCCATTGCCTTGTGCCAGTTCAAACGAGTTTCCTTCCATTTCTTGAACCATTCCATTTCTGAACCAGGGCGAACGAAGAACTGCATTTCCCTCTGCTCGAATTCACGCATACGGAACACAAACTGACGAGCAACAATCTCGTTACGGAAAGCCTTACCTATCTGTGCTATACCAAACGGAATCTTCATACGACCAGTTTTCTGCACGTTAAGGTAGTTCACGAAAATACCTTGTGCCGTTTCCGGACGAAGATAAATGGAGCTTGCTCCTTCGGCAGTTGAACCAAGTTTTGTTTCAAACATAAGGTTGAACTGACGAACTTCCGACCAGTTTGCCGTTCCCGAAATAGGACACACAATGCCCAAATCAAGAATCAACTGACGCATTGCTTCCAAGTCGTTGGCATTCAACGCCTCGTCGTAGCGTTTTGTAATTTCGTCAATCTTTGCTTGTTCACGAAGAATGTTCGGATTCGTTTCGCGTGCTTTTGCCTCGTCGAACGCATCGCCGAATTTCTTGCGACCTTTTTCTATCTCTTTCAGTATCTTCTGATTGTGTTTTTCGCGTTCTTCCTCAATCAACACATCGGCACGATAGCGTTTTTTCGAGTCCTTGTTGTCAATCAACGGATCGTTGAATGCATCAACGTGACCAGAAGCCTTCCAAATGGTTGGATGCATGAAAATTGACGAATCAATGCCGACAATATTTTCGTGCAGACGCACCATTGCATTCCACCAATATTGTTTGATGTTGTTTTTCAATTCAACACCGTTTTGTCCGTAATCGTAAACGGCTCCAAGACCGTCGTAAATCTCGCTCGAAGGGAAGATGAAACCATATTCCTTAGCGTGAGCGATAACTTTCTTCAATAAATCGTCTGCCATAATTGTATATACATTATCTATTTGAGCGTGCAAAAATAATAAAAAAATGTGTGAAACACGGAAACACCCCCCTCTTTTACAAGTAATTTATTCTTTCTCCCACGTCAGTTTCTTTCCAAAGCCCAACGTATTATCGGTATATTTTGCATTGAAGATGGAAATACGCCACAATATTTT
Organism: Bacteroidales bacterium; assembly: GCA_016285445.1. GTDB lineage: Bacteria > Bacteroidota > Bacteroidia > Bacteroidales > UBA1715 > UBA1715. Next base: position 4,439 of record JAEEQV010000093.1, on the reverse strand, counting down.
TGGTGTCAGCGTAGTAAGGGGGAATCGTTTGACATACACTTTCTTCGCTTGTTTCTCGTCTTCGTCCTCGCAAAACGTCATTTCGCCCGAGAATTGAAGTCCCTGCACTTTGCCCACAATCTCGGTTTCGAGAACCACGGAACCAGCAACTTTATTGTTTTGCAACACCTCTTGTATGTGCCGAGTGTCGTCGTGCGAAGTAATGACAAACGACTGTGTTTCTTCGTCGAAAGCATAAAAAGCATTGAAACACCACGGTTGCCCGTTGTTTTCGGTGGCAATGGTAATCACGTGATGACGTTTTATGAAATCGGTAATTTTCTGTGGAAATTCTTCAGCCATTAGTCTTCGTAAATATGTTCCTCAATCAACGCCTTCAATTCTTCGTAATTGTGTGCCACAGGCAATTCAGGAAATTCGTCTATCACCTTTTGCGGCGGACAGAACAAAATACCGACCTCAGCCTTTTTCAGCATAGAAACATCGTTGTACGAGTCGCCAAAGGCAATCACCTTGAAATTCATACTTTGGAACGCCTCAACCGTGTGACGTTTCGGGTCGGACTGACGAAGTTTGTAGTTCGTGATTCTCCCGTCTTTGGCAATTTCCAACGAATGACAGAGAATAAAAGGGTCGTCCAATTGTTTCATCAACGGTTTTGCAAATTCTTGGAACGTGTCCGACACTATCACAAAACGACTGATGTCGCGAAGCCATTTGGTAAATTCCAACGCCCCTGGCAATGGTTTTATGTTTGATATAACTTGCTGAATATCTTGAATTTTCAAATTATGTTCATCAAGAATATTCAAACGATATTTCATCAGTTTATCATAATCAGGTTCGTCGCGAGTGGTGATTTTCAGTTTTTCAATACCTGTAATCTTAGCCACGTTAATCCACACTTCCGGGACGAAAACACCTTCTAAATCGGAACAAACAACCCACATAATTCAATGTATTTTTTTGCAAAATAAACGAATAATTCCGTATTCAAAACGCTTTTTTGTACTTTTGTCAATAAAGTTGATTCAAAAATGGAAAGAATAGCAGTTTTCCCCGGCAGTTTTGACCCGTTTACGATTGGTCACAAGGCAATATTGGATAGTGCACTCCCCTTATTCAATAAGATTTACATTGCGATTGGCTGTAATTCGAACAAGAAAAGTTTCTTCACGCTTGAAAAACGCATTGCCGACATTTCCGCTTTATACAAGGGAAACGAAAAAATTGCCATTGAAACCTACGACACGCTCACCATTGATTTTTGCAAAAAAGTGGGCGCCAACTTTATTCTTCGCGGACTACGCAATGTGGCTGATTTTGAATATGAGCAGACGATTGCACAGACCAACAAGCAACTTTCGGGAATTGAAACCGTGTTTATCGTCACGCCGCCTGAATTGAGCAATGTATCTTCATCAATCGTACGAGAACTGTTGTCGTACGGAGCCGACATATCGAAATATTTGCCGTAAATAAGGAGATATTTGAGAGGCTTGATTTACAAGGGAACAATAAATTGTACCAACGCTTTTAATTTGTAAATCGTTTAAAATCTTTCACATAAAAAGTCCATTGGGGCGTCAGTATCTCGGTGTTTTCGTCGCTGTCGAGCGAGATAGTGAACCACGGACTGCAATCGTCCTGATAATTTTTTAGCACTTCAATATCTTGTGCAGGCGAAAAACCTTGTGCAAGCATTATTTTTATCGTGTTGTTCTTGTCGTTGTACAACACGTCCAACACAATTGCCATGTGATTGGGATAACCGCTCTGAATGAGCAAGTCGCCCGCCTTCACGTCCTTTAGTTCCACTTTCGACATTTCACGGGCAAGCGACGGAACGGTCGCATTCTGAAAAACGACATCCAAATATGCCAAAAAGTTCTTTCGGCTATAATCTTGCTCGCTTGTATGGTCCCAGCCATTTTTTGAATCATTCACCCTGAATCCCGCAGCCCACTTGGCATACGTGCAGTTAAACCCGTTATTGAAATTGAAATGGATACGACCATATAACTTCGAGGAATACAAATATTCTGCCCGAAGTTTTATTGCCGGCTCGGCACTACACACGTTCGTGCTATTCTTGATCTTTATGTCTAAAACACCGATTTGAACGTCAAACGATTTTTCCTCGCCGTCGTGAAAATGCGTCTTGTAGCCGACAGGTTTCATGGGAAGATTGAGCAGATAATGCTCAAAACTACCGTAACTGACGTTTTTTCGATAATACCCTTCGCCCGCTTGCTCAATGGCGTAGCGGGAACCAACGGTCATTCCTTCCTGATTGAGATATTTCATCTCTTTTGTCTGGTTATTTTGTGCGAACGAAAATAACTGGCAACCAAGTGCGATACAGAATATGAGGAAGAAACGTGTTTGTCGCATTCGGAATTACTAAAAAAGGTTAAGGAAATCCTTAACCTTCAGATGATTACCACATTTTTATGTCTTCGTTGAACACGATAGACTTGAAATCGGACAAAAGATGAAGATGCTCAATTTGTCCCGAGAACGTATAAACGCTTCCTGCTTCAAGTTTCTCGTCGGTTGGACCTTGTATGCCTCCGCCAACTTCCAACAATTTCTTGTTTTTGTCTTTTATGACCAATCCAGCGTGAGGACCCATAAACGAACTATTGTCAATAGCTTCGACGCGAGCTTCAAGAAGAATTTTGTCAAATTCCATTCCTGTAACCCATACGCTTAAAATTTTAATCTTCTCGAAATTCTTTGTCTGCTCAAACGGGAGATATAACGTGTCTTTCACGTCGGCAAACAATGTTGTCAATACCTCGTTGGCAATCTTCTTTTGTGCCGATGCAGAATCTTCCATTTGAAAATACAAATCGATATTGTCCATATCGCTTTTTGCCTTTGACTCAAAATCTTCGATACGTTCTGCGAAATAACTTGCCGTATCGGCATAAATAGCCAAAGAAACATTTTGTTTTTTGTTGCCACATGACGCCAAAAGAGCGACAATAACAACGCTGATGAGAGTCAATTTTTTATTCATCTTTATTTGCTGCTTTATTATATGATTTAACAATTCCTTTTATTAATGCGGAACTTAATCCGTTGTGTTCCATTTCGTTAAGTCCTGCGATCGTGATTCCTTGCGGAGTAGTCACCTTGTCGATTTCATCTTCAGGATGAGAATGGAGTTGAAGAAGCAAATCAGCCGCTCCTTTTGCCGTTTGTGCCGCAATCAGCTGGGCTTCTTCGGCGTGGAAACCAATTTGTATTCCTCCTTGCGAAGCCGCGCGAATAGCACGAAGGAAATATGCAATACCGCACGAGCCGAGGGCCGTAGCCGACAACATCAATTCTTCGTCAATCAGCAATGTTTTTCCCAACATATTAAATATGTCGGTTACTTCTGCAAACTGATGTGAATCAGGTTTGTTTGTAGCAATACACGTCATTGACTGACGGATTTTTATGGCCGTATTGGGCATTGCACGTGCAATACAAATGTCTTTCTTGATTTTTTCTTGGAATTTTGCAATCTCAACACCTGTAACAATCGTGATAAGCGTGTGTTTTTCGGTAAAAGCATCTTTTATACCGTTCAAAATGCTTTCATAGATGTGGGGAACAACAGAGAAAACGACGATTCTTGCCTTTGAAACTGCGTCGGCGTTATCTTCTTGGAAAACAAAACCTCCTTCGCGTCTGTCTTTTGGCAAATCAGACTTCTTACGAGTGATGATAATCTGTTCCGGCTTGTATTTTCCTGCGTTTACAAGCCCTTGAGCAATGGACATCCCAATGTTTCCACCACCAATGATTGCTATTGTTTCATTAAAATCCATAACCGATTTTTAAAGTTTGCGAAAAATACAACCTTTTTTTTAAACCGAGATTGTGTTTGCGTTTTTTCTTTTTAAATCCAGTTTCCAAAGATTTGCATAATACCTTTGTCTTTGGTTATTTGTATGGTATGTATGCCTACTGTTGTCGCTGCCGCCACATTTTCTGCCAAGTCATCGACAAACAAGGTTTCTTCGGCTTTGAGATTCGCATCACGCAATGCAAATTCAAATATCTCGGGATTAGGTTTCCTCATACCAATTTCGTTGGAATACCACACTTTCTCAAAAAGGTCGTGGTTTGACTGAATGCCAAGTTGTTGCCGTTGTGCTATATGGGGAAACTCGCCAGTATGGATTTCATTCGTGTTGCTCAACAAAAAAGTCCGATATTTTTTCTTGAGTGCGAGCAACAGCGGGATGTGTTCGGGAGGGTAGCCCACAAGAATAGCGTTCCAAGCGGCAAGAATCTGTTCTTTCGTGATAGGTTGCGGTGCTATTGACTGTAAATGAGCTATAAAGTCTGGCACGGAGATTTTTCCGCATTCAAAAGAGAAGAACAAATCGTTGGCAAACAAATACTCCAACGTTTGCTTGCCAGAACAGTGATATAATTGG
>JAEEQV010000092.1:0-8274 GCA_016285445.1 Bacteroidales bacterium | reverse complement strand
TTTGATTACGATTCTTGTTGCGTGGAAAATACCAAAACCAACATGCAGTTAAACAACAGAGCAAATATGGACGTGCAACAAGCGAAATTAGACATTCTGAACGGCAAGAAATTTGATTGTATCCTTGCAAATATCAACAAGAATATTCTCGTTGAAAACATGGAACACATCGCCCAGGCGACCAATCCCAACGGAACGGTCATTTTGAGCGGCTTCTATTCCGAAGACGTTCCCGATATTACAAATATAGCAGATGCATTTAATTTGCACATTACAAATAGTGAATCAAAAAATAATTGGACAATAACAACTTTTAAACGTAAATAATTATGGTACATCGTTTTAAGAAAGTCGTTCTTCTTTGCACAATCCTCTGTGTCAGTTTAGTATCAAATGCTCAGCAAATAAAGCAATTTGCCGACGACGAGACATTGTTTTTCCAACAAATGGAACAATTCTTCTCAAACTCTGCCCAAAGTCAGGATCTGTTGAAATACTTGAAACAATTCAAGAAATATTGGGAATCGGGTGCAATTGACAGGGACGAGAAAAGTCGTATTGTGGAAACTTCCAATGCTTTGTTGAAAAAATACGGAAAACCAAGTCCGCATTTCTACAACTATTTGCAAACGGTGGAACTGTTTTTCAACACCGACCACCCTACCGCAAGTTACCACGCATGGGATGAGGCGTATCGTTATTTATTGAAAAGCAAGTCGCTGAACGTGGCCGACAAGTTCTGTAAAAGCACCCTGCAACTTTTGCAAGACCACGACATTTATTCGTCTTCCACCGTTACGTGGAAACTGTTGCGTGTAAAATCGTTCACGTTTAAGTTTGAAAACAACATCGCGACAATCACAATGCCTCCAACCGACTTGCAATGTACATCGGCAGGAAATTCGTTTATCATTCACCTTGCAAGCGGCTATTATCTACCGTTTGAAAACAAATGGATTGGCGACGGTGGTAAAGTGTTCTGGGAACGCTCGAACTTCAACAGCGAATCGGTTTTTGCCGAATTAAGCAATTATCAAATTGACATGACAAAATACACGTATAAAGCTGATTCCGTGTGGTTTACAAACGACAGTTATTATGGTGACAGAATCTTCGGTTCACTCGAAGACAAGACCGTAACGGTGAAAGACGCTTCGGAAGCGACGTACCCTCGATTCAAATCATATCAGAACATTTTTGTCATAAAAGACATCTATCCTGGCATTGATTACCGTGGTGGATTTAGTATGAACGGCTCACGATTCATCGGTTCGGGAACGGTACAAGAGCCTGCCACGTTGAAATTCAGCAACAACGGAAAGAAAATCTTCCAGACATCTGCCATTGCTTATACCTTCCAACGGGAAAGCATCAGTAGCCGTAACGCTGCTGTCAGCATTTACATTGACCAAGACTCCATCTATCACCCAGGATTGTTGTTCCGCTACAACGTGGCGACACGAACGGTAAACCTTATCAGAAACGGTGATACGGAAAATCTTTCGCGAAGCCCGTATTTCGACTCATACCACATGCTGGATATGGATTTCCAACAATTAACATGGCAAATCGACGGCACAGAAATGAAAATGGGCGGACTTGAAGGAACAAATCTCAGCAAGGCCGCATTCGAATCGTCAAATTACTTCCGTGCAGCTCGTTACCAAGAAATTGGAATGTACAACCAAATTCACCCTCTTGTGGCTCTTCGCCGCATGAGCAAGGAAAAGAAAACAGAAACATTCTCTGTGAAAGAATATGCCTCATATATGAGAATGCCTGAACCTGACGCAATCCACCTCTGTCTGGACTTGTCGTTCCGCGGTATGATTCAGTTCGATTCCGAAACAAATACGCTTGTCATAAAAGAACGTACCTACGAATATCTTGATGCCGTTGTCGGAAAAATCGACTACGACGTGATTCGCTTCGATTCGGAACACGATATGAAAGGTATGGCAAACGCAACCTTGGATCTCAACAATCTTGAGTTGAACATGGTCGGCGTATCGAAAATTCAGGTTTCCGACTCGCAAAACGTGGTATTCTACCCTCGTGGAAGCCAGTTGACGATGTCGAAGAATAGAAACTTCGAATTTGACGGTGTTATTGAAACCGGTTTGTTCACGTTCTACGGTCGTGGATTTGACTTCAACTACGAAAACTTCAAAATCAACTTGCAAAATGTTGACTCTCTTAAAATTAAGGTTAAGAGTTTCAAGGAAAACCAATATGGTATAAAGGATTATGTTCAAATCAAGAACTCTATAGAGCACGTTACGGGTGACATTCTGATTGACGACCCGAACAACAAGTCAAGTATCAAGGATTTCCCGCAATATCCTATTTTCAATAGCAAACAGACATCATACGTGTATTATGACTACCCTGCTATTTATAATGGTGTGTACGATAGAAACAAATTCTACTACAAAGTCGATCCGTTCTCTATCGATAGTGTGAACGACTTCTCTACCGACGCATTATTCTTTGAAGGAGAACTCATCTCGGCTGACATTTTTGCCAACATCCGTGAAAAAATTATTGTGCAACCCGACTATTCGTTCGGTTTCACTCGAGTTACCGGAAAACAAGGATATCCTGCTTACAAGGGCAAAGGTACGTTTACCGATACGATTAACTTGAGTTTCAAAGGTTTACGAGGAATCGGAACACTTGATTACATGAATGCTAAAGCCGTTTCGGGTCCGAAAGGATTTACGTTCTTCCCAGATTCAACGAACGGTTTTGCAACAAATTTCAACATCAAACAACAAAGTGCCGCACCCGAATCACCTAGCGTTACGGGCGAAAGCATCAACATTCATTGGGAGCCATACGAAAACAAACTTATGGCTGTTGAGACAGGCAAATCATTCAAAATGTACGGCGATTCCACTACTCTTTCTGGTGGTTTGATTTTCACACCAAAAGGATTAGGCGGATGGGGTAAGTACACTTTCAGCGAGGCCGAACTTACCTCTAATACATTTGAATTTAAAGAAAAGATTGTCAATGCCGATTCAGCCGACTTTGACCTGAAGACACAAGGCGGAGCATTGGACGAAATGGCTTTCAAGACGAAAAATGTAAAGGCGAACATTGACTTCACGACGAAAAAAGCAAATTTCCAATCAAACGACACGCTTTCACTCGTACAATTGCCTAAAAACATGTATATCTGCTACTTAACGAAGTTCACGTGGGATATGCAAACAAAACAAATTGCCCTTGGTGACCCCAAAGACAAGAATACGGGAAAATGCGACTTGCATTTCTACTCTGTACACCCGAAACAAGACACGTTGAATTTCCAATCACCGTATGCAACGTACGATTTGAAGAACTATATCATTGGTGCTCAACAAGTTCCGTTTATTGATGTGGCCGATTCGCGAATCATACCACACAAAGACAGTACAGTAACAATCCACAAAGAAGCGTTTATGGACACGTTGCGAAATGCGAAGTTGATTGCCGATAGAGAACACAAATATCATACGGTATATGATGCAACATTCTTCATCAAAGGTCGCAATAACTTTGCCGGACGCGGTATGTACGATTTCGTTGATGAAACTGGTGTAAAACATCCGTTACCATTCACAAAAATCAGAGTTGACCAATCTCGTCACACCTATGGTAAAGGAAAACTGGAGCCAGAGGACAATTTCCAACTTTCGTCGGTGTATAGTTACTACGGCGATTACAAAATGCTCTCTACGCAACAGTTCCTGGAATTTAACGGTAACGTGTTGATTGCCAACGAATGTGCAAAGATAAAACCGACGTGGTTCAGTTTCGTGGGCGAAATCAACCCTGCCGAGATATTCATTCCTGTGAGCGACAATATGTTTGACGTGGATTCCAACGCCGTGGGAACGTCTATTTTCGTAAATACACGACCAACGGGTATTTACACGGCATTCACATCAGAAAAGCGTAACGACAAAGACATTCCTATGTTAAGCGCACAGGGCAGTTATCTCTTCTATGACAAGAACACTCATAAATACAAAGTTGGTCCAAAAGAGAAAATCCTTGACGAGTCAAAACAAGGAAACTTGATTAGTTACCATCGCGAATACTGCAACACCTCAGGTGAAGGTAAAATCAATCTTGGCGTTGATTTAGGTCAGGTGAAATATGGTACGTATGGAACAATAACGCACAACATAAATTCTGGTCGCGTTACCTTAGAAACGGTTGCAACCTTAGATTTCATGTTTGATGAAAACGTTCTCAAAGCAATTGCCGACACTATCACAAAACGTCAAAACTTAAAAGGCGTTTCGTTAAACACACCTGCTTACAAAAAGGGTATGACCGAAATGCTTGGCAATGCCTCTGCCGAAAAATACATATCGGAAGCGATGACCTATGGAGAAGTTCGTAAAATAACGAAAGAATTCGAACACACATTTGTATTCTCAAAACTTGATATGGTTTGGGATTCTGCTGCTCACGCATTCCGTTCTGTAGGACAAATTGGAATACAAAGCATTGGAAACGTTCCTGTCAATAGAACGGTAAATGGTTTTGTTGAGTTTGCAAACCTTTACAAAGGTGATCAAATGAATATTTATATAGAATTAGACAGAAAGACTTTCATTTTCTTCCATTATAAAGAAGGGAAAATGCATTTCTTCACATCTGATATGAAAAATGCGAACAACAAGAGTTTATTTGATCTTGTAAATACAATTGCAAATACCAAAGAAGCAAAACGTACGATGACCGTTGCTAAAAAAGAAGCACCTTACACTTATACAACGGGAACAGATTATATGAAACGTCAAAATGTTGAACGATTTAAGGGAAACAAGCCTCACGAGGATCCAGAACCAGACTGGGATGAAGAGGAAATAACTGAAAAGCCGAAGAAACAAAAACCCGAAGTTCGTGACGAATACGACGACTACGATGATTACGACGATTAATGTTTAACCAAAGAGTTTGGGCAATTGCCCAAACTCTTTATTATTACTTACGCTTATGCAGTATTTTTTACCTGTACTTCTACTACTCATTGCCAATATATTTATGACATTGGCTTGGTATGGTCATCTAAAATTAAATCAGATGGGGATTTCGAGCAACTGGCCCCTCATCGCAGTTATTCTATTTAGTTGGGGGATCGCACTGATAGAATACATTTTCCAAGTTCCCGCCAACAAGATGGGATTTATAGGCAACGGCGGACCATTTACGCTTTTGCAACTCAAAGTGATTCAAGAAGCATTGTCAATATTTGTTTTTTGCGTGATTGCAAATATTCTGTTTCAAGGAGAAAAAGTTGCGTGGAATCACTTGGCAGCTTTCGTTTGCCTTATTATGGCGGTAGTTTTCGTATTTTGGAAAAACTAAGTTTCAATTATAAATTTTAATTATTATGGGTAGCAAGACATATCTTTTCAGCATAGTGCTTGTAGCTGTAATTGGCGGTTTGCTTTTTGGCTACGACACGGCAGTGATTTCGGGTGCAGAGAAAGGTCTGCAGGCGTTTTTCTTGGGAGCGACGGATTTCTCATACACCGACGGTTGGCACGGCATCACATGTTCCAGCGCACTCATTGGCTGTATAATCGGTAGCGCATTGTCGGGATTGTTGGCGACACGTTTGGGACGAAAAAAATCGTTGTTTGTGGCTGGCGTGCTGTTTTTCTTGTCTGCCCTGGGCTCATGGTATCCTGAATTTTTATTCTTCAAGCACGGAGAACCTTCTTTCTCGCTTTTGATAGCATTCAATTGTTATAGAATACTCGGCGGAATCGGCGTAGGACTTGCTTCGGCTATCTGCCCGATGTACATTGCCGAAATTGCGCCTGCCAATATGCGTGGCACATTGGTTTCATGGAACCAGTTCGCCATCATCTTCGGTCAGTTGGTGGTATATTTCGTGAACTTTGTGATAATGAAAAACCACACGGTTCTCGATGTAGTCGATGCTGACTGGTATATGGCTACTGGCTGGCGAACAATGTTCGTGAGTGAAGGATTTCCTGCTGGTATTTTTGCGTTGCTGATTCTTGCCGTACCAGAAACGCCTCGTTATCTTGCCCTGAACGGCAACGACGATAAGGCCTTGCACGTGCTTTCACGCATCAATGGCGAAGAAAAAGCGAAAGGTATTCTTGCCGAAATTCACGAAAGTGCGGTGGAAAAGACCGAAAAACTGTTCACCTACGGATTCCTTGTCATTTTTGTCGGCATCATGGTGAGCGTGTTCCAACAAACAGTAGGAATCAACGCCGTACTTTATTATGGTCCAAGAATTTTTGAAGAAATGGGCATGGACAACCCAATGACGGTGCAAGTGATTATGGGAATTGTAAACATTTCGTTTACACTTTTGGCCGTGTTCACCGTTGAGAAATTAGGACGGAAGCCGTTGCTCATCGTGGGTTCGCTTGGAATGGCTGTCGGCGCTTTGGGTGTAATGGTTTACTTTATGTTGGGCGGATTCGAGGGCTCTCTGCCAGGAATTTTCGCTGCAACGAGCATTATGGTCTATACCGCTAGTTTCATGTTCAGTTGGGGCCCAATCGCATGGGTTTTGATTGCCGAAATTTTCCCGAACACGATTCGCGGCGCGGCAGTCGCAATTGCAGTGGCATTCCAATGGATTTCGAACTTTGCCGTAAGTTCATCGTTTGTTTCAATGTTGAACTGGTCGCCTTCGGGAACATACCTGATTTTCGGAATGGTTTGCATTATTGCAGCCATCTTCGTTTGGAAACTCGTGCCAGAAACAAAAGGAAAGACTTTGGAGGATATGACAAAATTGTGGGGAAAGAAAAACTAAGACACGCTCGGTTTTACCAAAGAGAGCTTGTTTCTGCCTATACGACAAAATGAGAATTTCCCACCAAAAAAGACATCGAGAAAGAGTTTTTTGTACATTAGCACGATGAATCGAAAAATTCTTTCCATAGTATCAATTATTTTTTGCATCATAAGTTATACTTGTTTTGCCGAAAATATCCCATATAGTCGATTACTCTCGTTTGAGACTTTTTCCAATAGCGACGGTCTTTCACACAACAATGTGCGCTGTATTTTTCAAGATTCCAAAGGTTTCCTTTGGATTGGGACAAACTCAGGCCTAAACCGTTTTGACGGGAAAAACTATAAGATATTCAAACATGATCCTCAAAACCCACAGACAATCTCATCAAATTATATTCTGGGGATTAGCGAAGATATTTACCACAACATCTGGGTTGCCACCGATTACGGACTCAATCTTATAATGCATGACACATATGAATGCAATCGACTTGCAATCGATTCGACGAGCCTTGTTCAGTTTTCAAAAATCCCTATACAAAACGTATTTTGCGACAGCGAAGGATCTATTTGGATAAAAACAAATCAAAACATAACTCGCGGAAATCTAAAAACGCATAAACTTCGTTCGTATGCCATAGAGACAGACATTTTCAAAGAAGAGTTTGAACAGTATTCCTACCCCATTTTTCACGATTCACAAGGAATTCTTTGGATAGGAAGCGAGAACGGATTAGGTTATTATGAACCAGAAAATGATGATTTCATTTTTTTCAAAGAAGATGAAATCTTATCTAACAGATTAAGCAACAATCATGTATTAGCAATTTTTGAAGATTCAAAACATAGAATCTGGATTGGTACACGAAACGGATTGAATTTGTTCGACAAGAATAAAAAAACATTTACAACCTATTATTATTCCAACAAAATTCAATCTATTGTAAATGGCATTGCCGAAGGGTATCACTCTCATTTTCTGTGGATTACGACAGAAAGTAATGGCATTTTTGCCTTCAATACAAAAACAAAGAAATTCTTTCAGTTTTCGCACGCTCCACAACAAAAAGGTATATCGACAAATCAAACAAACTGCATCATCAAAGGCAATAACAATATTTTGTGGATTGGCTCACAAAACGGCCTTAACAAGTTGGACATCAAGCCTAAACGTTTTCAACTTATAGGAAATGAAGACGGAGAGTTTGGTAGAAAATACAACTATACAACTGCAATTTACATAGAAAAAAATCTCGTTTTCTTTGGTACAAAATTCGGTGGATTACAAATGTATGATTTGGATAAAAAGACAAAACAGACATTTTCAGCCGACAAAGGGAACTTTCCCACAAATTATATCACATCCATCATAAAACTTTCAAACAATGAGATTTTGATCGGAAGTGACGGATACCTAACTATTTACAACACGACAAACAAGCAATTTTACTCCATCGACAAAAAATTTCCAAGCTTACAATCCTT
>JAEEQV010000091.1:0-8294 GCA_016285445.1 Bacteroidales bacterium | reverse complement strand
ATGAAATACCGTCGGAACTCCATTCATAGCTATATGAACTTCCTTCGGACATTGGAGCGGAAACATTCCATTCTCCGCCAACAACAGCCTCAGTTTGAGTAGGACAAGAGAAGAACGGACGCGGATTTTGGTTTACAACAACGGTAAATGAACCGACTGTTTGACCATTTAACTGGATCGTATAAAGTCCAGCTTGTAATTCTGAATAAGACTTGGTAGCCGTGTTCCCTTCGCTTTGAGAAACCTCAAAATCAACTGGTTCGCCATCAGGAGACAATACAGAGAATGCCTCCGCATCTATCATTTCGTCGGAAACAATCGTCACATACTCGTCCGCACCATAGACCTCACTATAGCAGAATGCTGTATCGGTTGCCCAGAATGTAGGTTGTTGAGTCGTTTCCTCAATAGCAAGGAAACATGAAATAGTTTCTGTCGTCTCATCCGTTGTGTTTGTTGCCGTGCAGAGGATTTCCACTTCACCCGGAGCAACGAATGTAACCGTACCTATCTGGTCAACGGTTGCAACCAATTCATCGCTTGAAGACCATGCAAACGTGTGATTTAAAATATCATAGTATTCGTTTATCTGCAATTCATAACTTCCGTCTTCAAAATTCAATGCTCCATCGGGACAGTGCAACGCAAATGGAGCGTCTTCAAGGAACACTTCAGCAGAAGCGGAATATTCTTCACCATTATATGTAACCGTAGCAGTTACTTCAGCCCAGCTTCCACCCGGAAGTGCCTTGATGTACGTACATCCAACCGTGCCGGTAGGGGCTTCAATAAATTGTACATCCGCTTCGATATACTCGAATGAAACGCTTACATCGTCAAGGTTGAAATCAGGTTCTTCACTTGTGATATCCAAACATACAAGAACACTGTCGCCAATCGTAATATGATACTCTGTTTGCGGGAAAGAAACCCGAACGGCAGGTTCCTTAACATAACAACCATAAGGAAGCGATACAGCTCCTGTGAGTGAATTATAAGCATAAGTAGTAAAATAACCATAACCTAAATCTGACATATCAATAGTTACAGGTTCTCCTGCTGAACACTCTACAGAATAACCTTTGCCCAAAACAACCGCTTCAGCCATTGATGAATACTGAGCTTTTACCGTGTCACGCACAGTAAATACATATCCATCACAAGAACTTGTAACCGTGAAACTTGAATTTTCGTCGATACCAGTATCTGTCAATACAGAAGAAGGCGTAAAATCATACAAATAAATTGGACTACCAACTGAAATATAGTCGAACGAAAGTGTACCATTATATAATGTTGGTGTGTAATTAGTTGCAGCAGTACCTTCTTGGGAAATGAACCTAAAAGTTATTTCTGCTATAGACGCCAAGTTTATATTTTTATTATCCAATGAATAAGAGACCTCTGTATAGTTACTTGTTACGTCAAGATTTGTAAAGGATCCCTCAAATACATTTTCAAAGAAATCTGTTACATCAATTCTGTACTTTATAGTAGCAGATTTATCGCCTTTTATTTTAAATGACATGGTAGGATTATTCTCCAAATCCATAACATACCCTGCATTGATAGTACTTAATTTCAAAGAACCAGCCCAAGTAACATCGCCATACGAAGTAACATCTAACTGACTTTGAGTTGCATTTTCTATTGCTACAAAGTATGTACCATCTGCAGAAATTTCAGAAGTTGTAAAATCACTTGCATCTGCAAAATCATCATACCAACCCGTTGTTGTTCGCATACCAAGCAAGTTTGTTACAATAGTATTAAATTCACTTGCAGGACGACCATCAATAGATTTTACTGCCGAAGTAGATTGCGACAAAGAAGCTGTGATTGTTGCAGATGCATTGGAAATAGGTGTTTCCAAATTAAAAATCAACACAGTTTGATCCCCATCTTTTGCTTGTATTGATGTTATGGTATGAGTCTCAGTTCCTTCCTTTATTGTTATTGCAGATGTTGAAGTTGGAACAGACATTGGTGCGGTAAATTTCAATTCTACTTGAGAACCATCATACGATACCTTTCCTGATTTTGCAACCACTTCAAATGGTTTCTCACAAATGCGTAAATAATCTACATAAATTTTAAATGTTCCTCCTGCAACTTCTCCATAGCCTCCAAAATCATTCGAACCCCACGTTGAAAGCCATAAAGCCTTATATTCATTTGTACTACTATACGTGTTGTAATACCAACCATTGTCTGTTGACAATGGTATATCAAATTCAAACCATTGTCCTGTTTGCAAACCTGTTATCGGAAATGCCGCATTTTTATCATGATAACCAGGTCCTCCCGAAACATCTCCAGAAAGCAAAAACAATGCAAGACCATCTGCATCTGTCCCAAGACTTTCCACATAAATACGACCTACCAAACGAGAGTCCTCAGAACCAAGAATATTCATCCATGTTGCATAATCATCATCATTTTCAAGATCAAGAGCATACGTCAAACGCTCATCAGCAGTTGCATTAAAATACAAAACCTTGTCATTCTTACTTCCCTCTTTCGTTACTTCCACTGGCAAATTCGTCGGGTCTGCATAATACTCCCAACGTTCCGTGCCAGAATAATCATACAGGTTCATACACGTTTCCTCAGAAATATCTTGCTGAGTAGCCCCCTCCGAAACCGTAAAGCCGTATGTATCAGATCCCATACATTCAGATGAGCCATAATATCCTTCACATTTTACAGTATATTCACCTGCTTTTGTAAATGTGAAATATGCTGAACTACCTTGATTATCTATAGTGTAGCTATTATCACCGTCAACAACCAACCATGTGTTGTTTCCACTATTATTATTCCCTTCATCTACAAAATACACTTGTTGACCTACAACAGGGTCTTGAGTCCAAAGTGCAATACGAATCCAAGGACCGCTTGTAGTCATAGTAATATATGGTGTACCAATTGTGTTGCCTTCGCCGTCGGTGATTGTGGTTTGAGAGCCACCGTCAAATGTAAACGCCGAAAGGTCGAACACAACCTCGTTGCCGCTCACCACGCCTTGAATGGCTGTCTGAGTTTGGTCGTCCGTAATAGTAAACGAAGCTCCCGTAATATCCGAAGTCGCCTTTATGCGGTACGTTTTCTCAGTATCGTAGAAACAGTAGGTTACGTTTGGCATTCCCTCGAACGTGTATTGAGAAGAAGAACCGCCTGAAACCACAACTTCGTAGGTTGCGTCGGAAGAAGAGCAACCGTTCAATTCGGTGCGGCAGCTAATTATATATGTACCGCCAGCATTGAATTTTATAGTAGTGCTTTGAGAATAATAGTCGTCAACAAATTCGTAGGCAGGAGACACCTGAGAATCGGGAACGGTCATCATGCTCCACATATATGAAACGCCCGAAGTACTTGAACTTGCAGAGAACACATATTGCTCGCCAGCCGTGAATGTTGTTTCCTGTGAAGAAATCGTAGGAAGTTCCGGACCGTCGGCAATTGTGATTACCGAAGTGGCAACCACAGTATTGTTGTTGGTAACATCAACAACAGTTGCATTGTATGTGCCGGGAGTTGTCAAACCGCTTAAATCAAATATATAAACATTGTCGCCTTTCGAGGTGCCGGTAAACGTTTGCTGATTTATCTTTAACTCAAGTTCAGACGTTATAACATCCGAAGCAGAGACGCCGTAAGACATATAATCACCCGTACAAAGTGTTGCAGGTTCAGCAGTATAGGTTATTTGCTGAGAAGAACCCTCATGAACGGTAATCTGCAATTCCGATTCGCTTGAACAACCATTTGAAGTTTCCACAACTTTTATGGTGTAATCGCCAGCTTCAGTGAATTTTATAGATGTAGTCTGATCTGACGTACTTCCAACAAATTCATAACCAGTTGAGTTTTTTGAAGAAACAATCCATTCGTACTCATCAAGACTCGATCCATTGGCAGCAAACGAATACGATTCACCAACCATATAGTTACCGCCCGTAACACTAGAAACGGTAATTGTTGGTGCTGAAGGCGGAGCTGTAACCATCATTGTTGTAGTAGCAATAGCCTCGTTTTGTGGATTCCTAAAAGTCACCTCATCATACTGACCTACTTGAGAATTTCCAAGTGGCACAAAGAACACAAGATCAGTACCGCCAGTTGAAACTTCATAAATAGTAGGTCCATCAACCTGTAGTCTATATGTTCCATATTCTGCCTCGCCACCTGAAACAAACACATGAACCTCATAATAGTTACCATCGGCACAAACCGAAATTGGATCGACCGAATAGGTAAGTTGTGGTGTTGCATAACCAACAACTACTTCATAATAGCCAGGCTCGCTACTTTGCCCCCCTTCCATAGTGGTACACTTCAAATTATATGTTCCATCACTGAGGAACTTAATCCTTAGGATGCTCGACATGTTCGAACCGTCAATAATCTCATAACCAGAAGACTCGCCAATAATAGTCCAGCCGTACATCTGTGCAGATGATTCCGCCTTAAACTGATACTCCTGATTGACCGTGAACGATGTCTCGCCGTTCAACGGAGTAATTGTTGGAGCTGCCGCTTGTGACATGGCAAATACCACAGAAAACAGCATTACTAAACTTAATAAAAACTTTCTCATACGCATATATTTTACGTTATACATCTATTTACAAAAACATATTTTGCCTATTAAGGCAAATTAGAGTACAATAATACAATTTTTTTTGTTTTAATTCTTTTTTGGGGAGAAAAAGATATGCCAAATATGATTACCATTTAGAAATACCAACTTTTCGTTAGGTAAATCGCAAAACAAGGTTTTAGAAAATGAAACAAAAAAAGCAGAACCTTTCGATTCTGCTTTTCTTGTGTTATGAAAGAAATTGAATTGATTACATCATTCCTCCCATGCCGCCCATTCCCGGAGCGCCCATTGGAGCTGCTGGTTCGTCTTTCTTCTCTTCTGCCAATACACATTCTGTCGTCAATAACATTCCAGCAACAGAAGCGGCATTTTCAAGAGCAATACGAGTTACTTTCTTCGGGTCGATGATACCGGCTTTCTTCAAGTCTTCGTATTGTTCCGTGCGAGCGTTGTAACCCAAGTCACCTTTGCTTTCGCGTACTTTGTTTACAACAACGGAGCCCTCGCCACCTGCATTTGCAACAATTTGACGAAGAGGTTCTTCTATGGCACGTTTGATGATTTCAATACCAGTATTTTCATCTTCGTTAGCTCCCGTCAATCCTTCCAATGCCGATTGAGCACGGATAAGAGCCACACCACCACCAGGAATGATACCTTCTTCAACAGCGGCACGAGTTGCACTCAACGCATCTTCCACACGGTCTTTCTTTTCTTTCATCTCTACTTCGGTAGTTGCACCAACGTAAAGAACTGCAACACCGCCAGCCAATTTAGCCAAACGTTCTTGTAGTTTTTCTTTGTCATAATCTGACGTGCTTGCTGCAATTTGTGCCTTGATTTGTGTCGCACGTGCGTTGATGTCTTCTTTAGAGCCTTTACCACCAACGATTGTCGTATTTTCTTTGTTGATAGAAACTTTTTCGCATTGACCTAATTGGTCTATTGTAGTAGTTTCAAGTTTCAAGCCAACTTCTTCGCTGATAACAGTTCCGTTTGTAAGAATGGCAATATCTTGTAACATTTCTTTTCTTCTGTCACCAAAGCCAGGAGCCTTTACAGCGGCAATCTTCAAAGATCCACGAAGTTTGTTCAACACCAAACCTGTAAGAGCTTCACCATCAACATCTTCTGCAATCAACAAAAGAGGACGGTTTGTTTGAAGTGTTGCTTCAAGAATTGGCATGATTTCCTTCATTGAGGAAATCTTCTTGTCGTAAATCAAAATGTAAGGATTGTCAAGCACAGTCTCCATTTTTTCAGTGTTTGTCACGAAATATGGAGAAATGTAACCACGGTCGAATTGCATACCTTCAACAACTTCAACAGTTGTTTGTGTTCCTTTTGCTTCTTCAACGGTGATGACACCTTCTTTCTTTACTTTCTTCATTGCCTCGGCAATCAATTTACCGATTTCTTCATCGTTGTTTGCCGAAATGCGAGCAACTTGTTCTACTTTTTCACCTTCTACTGTAACTGCTTCAGCTTGAGAATTCAAGTTAGCAACAACGGCAGCGACTGCCTTGTCAATACCACGTTTCAAATCCATTGGGTTTGCACCAGCGGCAACGTTTTTCAAACCTACGCTCACAATTGCCTGAGCAAGCACTGTTGCAGTTGTTGTTCCGTCACCAGCGTTGTCGTTCGTACGAGAAGCAACTTCCTTAACCATTTGTGCACCCATGTTCTCGAAAGCGTCAGGAAGCTCGATTTCCTTTGCCACTGTCACACCATCCTTTGTGATTTGTGGTGCGCCAAATTTCTTTTCAATAACCACGTTGCGACCTTTAGGACCAAGTGTTACTTTTACCGCGTTAGCCAATGCGTCAACGCCTCTTTTTAAAGATTCGCGAGCATCAATATCGAATTTTATTTCTTTTGCCATGATTTAAACAATTTTAGATTTTACAATATAAGAAGAACATCAGATTGAGAAAGAAGAAGATATTTCTCACCGTCAAATGTTATTTCTGTACCAGCATATTTGCCATACAAAACAGTGTCACCAACAGCGACTTCCATTTCTTCGTCTTTTTTTGCCTTACCGACTGCGATAACTTTGCCTTGAAGAGGTTTTTCCTTTGCCGAATCAGGAAGAATGATTCCCGAAACCGTCTTTTCTTCAGCACTTTCAGGTTTTACTAAAACCTTGCCTGCAAGTGGTTTTCCTTTAAATTCTGCCATAGTTTATATTTTTAGATTACACTTTTTAAATTTTTGATTTTGTATTGTCATATATTGTGCCAACTCGATTTTTTGAAAAATTGGCAGAAGAAAAAGAATATTTGTATGACAAAAAATAAAAAAGGTGTCAATATTATGACATATTGACACCCACCTATCAACCAAAAAACTTATGAGAACAATTTATTTACTCTTGGAAATCTTCAGCAGTCGGAACGTCAGAAGGAACGTTCATTTGAACTGCTGGTGCGTTGTCTTCAAACGTAGAATGAGATTCTTGTGCTACATTTCTTGGCAATAAAGCTGTCAAAACGATGCATAATGCAACCAAGGCACCTGCCAAAGTCCACGTAGCTTTTTCAACGAAATCCGTTGTGCGGGCAACGCCCATTTCATATCGAGAAGACATTAAACCTCCACCTTTTGAGTTTTGGATTAACACTACACAAATCAATAAAATGCTTACAATTATCAACAATACATTAATGACTACCATACTATCTTATTTTTTTAGTTGTTTAATCTCCGAAATTCGGTTCGCAAAGTAAATACTTTTTTCTGGATTTTTCAAACGTAATTTCTCATAGATTTCAATTGCCTCGTCAAAAAGATTTTGTTTGAGGTATATTTTTGCCAAAGATTCACTTACATAATCATACTGTGGAGCTCTTGATTCTGCAAGGTTTACGCTGTTTTCTCCAAAGTTGTTTGACTCATTTGGAACAATTCTATAATTGCTTGGAACTTCAGCAAGAAATTTTTCAATTAAACTGTTTTTTTGCGAATCTTCTCTCTTATTTTGGTCACGGAAAAACCATTCTTGGCGTTTGGGAGCTTCTTCTATCGGTTCTGAAACCGTTTCAACCTCTTCTTGGACTTCTTCCGTCTGTTGTTCCTCAACAATAGAATCTTCAGTCGTTTCTTCTACTTGCTCTATTGTTTCTTCTTGTTTTTCAGCAAATTCTATGTTTTCATCTTCTTTTTCTTGCTTGTCTTCAATAGACTCTCCGTTTTCTATAGTTTTTTCCTCTGTTTTTTCTGATTTGTTTTCGTCGGGATTTTCAAAGAGCGCCTCAAAATCAATTGTTTCTTCTGAAGAGGTATCTTCCTTCGCATCTTCAACAACTGTTTCTGAGTCATATTCAATGTCTATCGGCGTAAAATTCAAGGATTGAGGAGCTTCTTGAGCTTCTTCTACAACGTTTTCTGGCTCTTCTGCAATTTCTTCTACATGCTCCGGTTCTTCAACTTGTTCGGTTGTAGTAGAGTCACTAACGGTGGTAGTTTGTTCATCAACGATCGGAGTTTCCTCTTCCTGAACTTCTTCTATGATTTGTTTCGGCTCTTCAACCACTTGTTCTGACTCTTCGACAATTTCTTGAACCTGTTCGGTCGATGCAATTTCTGCAACAATGTCTTTAACGGCGGTAATTTGTTCCTCGATGATTGGAGTTTCTTCTTGGGACTCTTCAACAATTTGTTCAGCTTCCGCAGAGGTCTC
>JAEEQV010000090.1:0-8323 GCA_016285445.1 Bacteroidales bacterium | reverse complement strand
TATATTCAATCGTCAATTATAGATGCGACTTTGCAAAAGGACATTTTGTGGGACACTCCCATAGGGAAACCAGCCTTGCTCCGACAAACATTTGAACTCGGTGCCGCATATTCTGGACAAATGCTTTCGCTTACAAAAATGCTTGGTTCGCTCCAAGATGCAGGTAATACCGTTACGCTTTCGGGTTATCTTCGATTGCTTGACGAAAGTGGTTTGCTGTGTGCATTGCAGCGATATAGTGTGGATAATGCCCGACGAAGAGCGAGTATTCCAAAATTTCAAGTTTATAACAATGCTTTGAAAACCGTTTTCCGTCCATACACATTTGTTCAGGCGAAAGCCGACAGAACAGAATGGGGGCATATTTTTGAATCAGGTATCGGGGCATATTTGGTTAGTCAAGCGTATATCAACCGATTCGAGGTTTTTTATTGGCACGAGGGCAACGAAGAAGTTGATTTCATTCTGCGTAAAAAAGATTCCATTATCGCTATTGAAGTGAAAAGTAACGCCGAAAAATCAACGGTCGGACTTACAAATTTTAAAACGACTTTTAATCCTCATAGAGCGTTTATAGTTGGGAGTGGCGGTATTTCGGCGGAAGAGTTCTTGTCATTGGATATTCGGACATTGTTCTAAAAGTTTTTGAAGATTAGTTGTTTGATTTTGGCAATTCAAAATCAAACATTTTGCAGGGTGAGATTAAACAAATCAAAATTTTTACAAAAAAAAGTATTCGTATTTTTACTATATTTGTATAAATTAACACCAATAAAATGAGTTATAAATCTGTCGCAGACGTGTTGACATTGCTTAAAAATAACGGATTTGTGCAAGTTAGTCAGAAGGGAAGCCATATTAAGTTGAAGAACGGAGATAAAATAGTCATTGTTCCCAACCATGGGAAAAAGGGAATAGAAAAAGGAACGTATTTTAACATATTACGATAAGCAGGATTAAAATAGATAGGTATGGCAACAATTAAGGTTATAGTAGAATATGCAGGAAAGAATTTAAGTGCGTATATCCCTGACGCTCCGATTTTTACTGTTGGGAAAAACCTCAACGAAATTCGTACAAACATTGAAGAAGCCATTTCTTTGTATTTGGAAGACAATCCGTCGCCCTTGGAAATGTTTGCTGGAGACTATACGCTTGAATTACAGTTAGATGCTGCCACGTTTATCAATTGTTATAGTGGTATTTTTACAAAATCGGCGTTGAGTCATATTACAGGCATAAACGAACGGCAAATATGGCATTATGCGGCAGGAATGCACAAACCCCGCAAGGCACAAGTACAGAAAATTCAATCTGGCATTGACAGAATCTCTAAAGAGTTGTCGGAAATATGTATTCTGTGATATTTGGGGATTTAATTCGCCCAATATTATGTTTTTGAAGATTAGTTGTTAGATTTCGGGAATTTTGATTCCTTTTGAGAAAATTCAACCACATATAAGTTATTTCCGTAAAAAAGACTATTTTTGGAAAAGGGTTTCCCTGTGGGATTTTTATTTGAATTCAAAAAAATCAAAGGTGTGCCTTGTTTTGGCATACCACGAAAATATGTTTGTGGAAAATTTAAAGGTTGCTCCCGTTACAGATTAGGGAAAAATTATGAGATTTACTGTTTATGCGCATTTTTACAATGACGAAACGAGTCAAATTCAATATCGATGGAGAACTTTATTACAGTTTGGTAACTCTTGGGACATAGTTGGAACTGTTTATATGAAAAATCCAGGCAGTTCCGCTCCCATAGATTGCGTTACAGATAAAGAAATTCTCTGCCACTTAAATGGAATAGATGACACAAACAGTTGGTTTCTATTTTCGGTAGATCCTACTATGAGATTTATTGCTTCTATGATGCAAGAATATATGGATTATAACCATCGTCCATTAGAGGGTATTATTCAAATATTTAATCTATTCAATGTTAGAGATGCTGATTTAGAAAAGGCAAAACATAGACTGACAAAAAGTATTTGTGAAAAAACATTTACCATTGAAGAGGACATTAAACATTTGGTTGCTCCAATTTATATAGGTTGGGGCGGCTTATGGAGAGAAAAAACTCACGAAGAAAATGCTAGAAAGATTTTTTCGGCTGTATTGGAAAAAATGAATCCAACATATTTAAATCAATCTATCGAAGCGAATTGTTTTTATCATCCACAATATATTATGGGGAAAGGGAAAAACAATCCTCAGAGTATTTGGATTAGGCAATGTTTTTGTCAAAACACGACAGAACCAGAAAACATTCCGATCAAAATCCGTCCTGTATTAGATTCCAATAAAATTGCAAAATTGTTTTCCGAAAAAACAAAATTAGAAAAATATCAAAACGAGCGATATTTACTTTCAAACGATATTCAAGTTACCGTTGCTCATCAAGGATATGTAGCTATTCGACACGTGAATTTCAATGGTAAATTCAAGTATTCCACAGGGCAATATCCTAAGGTTACAGAAATACGTTCAATACTTGCCAAGTATGGGTACAACTTGAATTCTGAAGTATGGTTAGGGACCAAAAACTTTTCTGATTATTACGAAAATGAAAAAGATATTGTTGATAGCATTATCTTTGAATTGAAAAATATTAGTTCTGAAATATAAAAAAAATAAAACTACCATGAAAAGAAACTTCTCTGCTAACATTATAGCAATAATGCTATCATTTGTAAACATTGCTTTATTTGTATTTTTACTTGTCGCTACTGATTTATTTTCTCAAAAAGACTTGTGGTTTCAATCTTCATGTGTAATAATCGGAACGATAGTTACGGCCGTGATTACATTGCTATTGTTGAATGGTCAAAGCGACAAAGAAGAAGAGAATGAACGCAATGCGAAAGTATTTGAGGAAAAACTTGCTATTTATAAAGAGTTTCTTGGCAAACTTTGCGATGTGGTTAAAGATAAGAATATTTCTGACGAGGAATCTGTAGAACTTCAGTTTCAGGTTGCACAGATTGCTATGCACACAAAGCAAGAACGAATAAAGGAAATCAGCAAAAATGTTGTTGAAATAATAAATTCAGTACGAAATCCCTCAGAAGATGACAATGATAAACTTGTGAATAATTTATTTGGCATTCAGGAACAATTCCGCCAAGAATTGTATGAACCCAAAACTGACAATCAAAAGAATTGGAATGAAATTGTGAAAAATTTCGCGGAATTGGCACAAAACAACGAAAGTAATGGCTCTATTCCAAGTATTTTCATTGATTCGCAAGAAACTCCGGTCAGAAAATTTGAAACAGAGATAGAGAAAAATGTTGTTTCAAAAAACTATAAAACGTCTAAATTCAAGGAAGATAATGGTTTCGAAATATTATTATCAAAAGAAGGAAACTGTAGAAATTTCATACGTTTTATTAGATTAAACACAAAGCGAGGTGAATATTGCGTTCAAGTATGGCTAAATAATCTCGAAAATACAGAGAAACGAGATATTTATATAAATATAAAAAACAAGTTTTCACCTGCGGTATACTCTGCAAGCCATTGTGCTACAGTTTATTTCGACTACACCAATGGCAAATTCCGTTTCTTGGACACATTTGAAAACGAAATCAAAACATTAGATAAAGACACAATTAATACATTTGCAGATAGAATTATCGAAATAACAAAATTTGTAGAAAAACAATTATTACAATATTCCCCCAAAACCGTTCTAGGGTGATAGGGTGAGGATTTTTATAGATTGACAAATCAGATTTCTCCATATAATCATGACGGATTAGCAAGGGAAGCGAACGCCATTTTTTTCCACATTGCCTATATATATGCCTCAACGGCATAAAGCGGAATGTTTTCCATCCATCCTTGGTCAATGTATGGTCTCATTGAACAACGAAGTCCTTTAAATGATTTTTCCTTAAACTGCTGAATGAAAGTTGAGAATTTACACTTTTTCGGGGGAATGACATTTATTCTGCGACAAATCGCAATGTTTTTCAAAATCTCTATTTGAATCGCTCGGATTCCAGTACCTTCCTTGCTTTTTCTTTTCCAACAACCTTGCTCAGTTCTTCCTCGCTTGCACTTTTTATGGCCGATATGGTCTTGAAATTCTTGTATAGCAGTTCTATTGTCTTAGGACCTATACCTTCTATTGTTTCCAATTCGGAGGACGTGAATTTTTTCGAGCGCTGGTTGCGATGGAATGTGATGGCAAAGCGGTGCACCTCGTCTTGTATGCGTTCCATAAGATGAAAAAGCGGATCGTTCGGCTTTATGCCTACCACCTTGGGCGGGAAACCGAACAGTATTTCGCGGGTGCGGTGTTTTCGGTCCTTGGCAAGTCCCGCAATCGGTATGTCAAGCTGGAGTTGGTCTTGAATAACGTGGCGTGCCACTTCCATTTGTCCCTCGCCACCGTCAACAATGAGCAACTGAGGCAAATCCTCTCCTTCTTCAACAAGCCGTTTGTATCGACGGAAAATTACTTCTTCCATACTTGCGTAGTCATCGGGACCTTCTACGGTCTTGATGTTAAACTTGCGATATTCCGATTTGTTTGGCTTGCCGTCGGTGAAACGAACCATACCCGCCACCGGATAGGCTCCTTGTATGTTGCTATTGTCGAAACATTCTATGTTTTTGGGTAATTCGTTGAGTTGCAACGCTTTTTGCAATGATTCCAACAACTTCAGGGAATGACGTTCGGGGTCAACTCGCTTCATTTGCTTGAATTTCTCAACTTTGTAAAGGTGGGCATTTTGCTCCGACAACTGCAACAGATTCATTTTCTCGCCACGCTGAGGAACGTGGAATGTGACGCCTTCAATAGAAAAATCAGGCTCAAACGGCACAATAATCTCCTTTGCCGTACTCGGAATCTTTTGACGAATCTCGGTAATGGCAATACCAAGTATCTCCATAGGCGTTTCGTCAAGTTGTTTCCTGATTTCAAGCGTGTGCAGTTGCACAATGGCACCGTTCACAACCTTCAGGAAGTTGACGTACGCCGTATCGGTGTCGTCTAAGATGGAATACACGTCAACATTGGTAATGCTTGGATTTACAATGGTCGAGCGACTTTGATAACGGGTCAGTTCGTCGAGTTGTTCCTTTATTTCGCCTGCCATTTCATATTTCATTTCGGAAGAATAGCGAAGCATACGGTCCTTGAGGATTTTTATCACTTCGCCAATATTTCCCTTGAGAATGTCGCGAATCTCGGAAACAGCGTTGGCATAGTCCTCCTGCGACTGTTTTCCCACGCACGGAGCTTTGCAGTTTTTTATGTGATATTCCAAGCACACGTTGAACTTCCCTTTCTGTATGTCGTTGGTATTCAGAGCCAACGAGCACGTGCGCGGCTTGTATAATTGCTTAATAAGCGCCAACAGGTATTTCGCCATTTTTACGTTGGCATACGGTCCAAAATACTGCGAGCCGTTCCGTATAAAATGACGGGTAAGCGTAATGCGAGGGAAATTCTCGTTCTTAATAACTATCCATGGATATGTCTTGTCGTCTTTTAATAATACGTTATATCGAGGTTTGTATTTCTTTATTAAGTTATTCTCTAATAATAACGCATCTTGTTCACTTTTAACTATGAAATGTTTTATGGTAACTATCTTACTGACAAGAACTTTTGTTTTGGGGTGCGTCTGTTCTTTGTTGAAATACGAAGAAACACGACGTTTGAGATTTTTTGCCTTTCCAACGTAAATCAGCGTGCCATTTTTGTCAAAATACTGATACACGCCAGGATTCGTCGGCAAAGTTGCCAATTGTTCCTTGATGGAATCAAGCCGTTGTTCTTCCTTCGATTTCATAATTCAAAGATAACAAATAGGTGGAATTATGCATCTTTCGTTGATAATAACAAAGATAAAAAAATATGTATAGAAAATAAGTTGAGTATGAATGTGTTACAAAATAGATTGTCCTTTTGTTTGGAAAGATGGTTTGTTTATTGGGATAACGAAAAAAATCACTATTTTTGAAAAAATCTTACAGAAGGTTGTAACCATTTTATATTTTATCAAGTCTTACTATTGATTTTGAGAATAATGTTTACTGACGATGAAATTATAGAAGGATGTTTACGGAATGACAGGAAAATGCAGAAGGCTCTTTATGACAAGTATGCGGCTCGAATGTTTGCTGTTTGTCTGCGATACGCAAAAGACCGAGATGAAGCTTCTGACATGCTGCAAGACGGATTTCTAAAGGTTTTCACAAAGATGGATCAATTCTCACGAGAACATTCTTTCGAGGGGTGGATGCGACGAGTGATGACCAACACGGCAATAACAAATTATTATCAAAACAAAAAATATAATGAACAACAAAGTATAGATAATATTAACGAAACAGATATTGAGAATTTTGAATTTAAGGACAATGAATTTTCTAATGAAGAGTTGATGAACATAATACAGGCGATTCCTGACACATATAGGGTCGTTTTCAATTTGTTCGCAATTGAAGGGTACAAGCACAAGGAAATTGCAGACATGCTCAACATTGAAATTTCAACCGTCAAAACCCAATATCATAGGGCAAGAAAATTAATTCAGACGAAGTTGCAAGAATTGGAAAAAGAAAAGAATAATAATGTTGGATGAGAATAAAAATATAGAACAATTATTTAGCGACCGTTTCCGTGATGCTGAGGAGACTCCTTCCAACGACATTTGGGAGAAGTTGGAGTCAAACCTCGACAAACAAAACGTAGAAGGGCTATTCCAGACAGCATTCCAAAACGCTGCGGTAGAGCCTGCTGCGTCGGTTTGGCAGAAAATCGCGAAAACGCTTGCATGGAAATCGTTCCTTACGTTCCGATTCAACACGTTCAACGTTTATTATGCTTCGGTTATCACTGCCATTCTTGGAATTTCGGCTTCCCAATTCCTGAAAACCGACAGCCAGACGGGCATACTAAACAATATTGTAGAAACAACAGATATTTCTAAAATCGACGAGACTGCTTCCGTTGCCGAGGCAAATGACGTGGCAACGGGTGAAATTGCAGAATCGTCTACTACGACGCGCTCTGCCGAATCGTCGGCTTTATCAACTTCGTCAACAAAAGTTGATAATACCACTCATTATAATGTAGCGCAAAATTCAACCGTTGCGAAAGACGACGACTATGCTCTCGACAAGGATCCGAACAAGAAGAAACGCGGAACCGACGAGGATGCTCGGAATATTGACTGGTCGCATGTGCGATTGTCGGGTAACGCCTCTATATGTAAAGACGTGCCTTCGGTCTATGCTCTTGAAGGTCTGACAACACATGCCGACATCCAATGGAAATTGCCAAAAGCGGCAAAAAAGAACTCCGAAGTGGGACACAATGTTTCCATTATTTGGACGGAAGCAGGACAACAGACCATTACGGCTCTTGTGAAAGTAGGCGATACGAAAAAAACATATACTTACAATGTCATGGTCGAAGGCGTTGCCATTCCTGAAATCAAAGGTAAGGTGAAGGTTTGCCAAGGTATGGAGAAACAGTTGTATTATGTTGACGAAAAAGTGAACAACGACATTTCATATCTCTGGGAATCACAACATAACACGATTGACCAGATTGGAAACAAATACATTAACGTGGATTGGACAAAGAGCGGAAAAGACACGTTGTTCGTGACGAAAATCAATACGGTAACTGGCTGTAAGTCACAGACATCAGTAGGAATAGTGATATATCCCCAACCAAAAATCAATTTTGAAGTTCATCCTCTTGGCGACCAGGAATATGAATTTGCATTTACCGAAACGCAACGCAAAGGATATGTGTATGAATGGATGATTGAAGGCATGGAATACAGCGATGCAGTGGTTACTCACGAAGCATCGGGGTCGGGAAGTTCGTTCGTTACTTTGAAAGTGACCGACAAAAACGGATGTAGTTCAACGATACAGAAAGAGGTTGATTTCAACAAGAATTTCATTTCCGTTCCGTCGAAATACACCCCGGGCAGTGGAAAATACTTTGTTCCTCTTACCAATTCCGACTTGCAGTCGTATAAATTGGAAATCTATAATGCCCGTAACGAGAAAGTATGGGAATCAACCGAGCTGAGCAACGGGAAACCGGCTGTTGGTTGGGACGGCAAAGTCCGCGGAACTATGCAACCTCGAGGAAAATATATGTGGAAAATTTCAGCCACATTCGACGACGGAACCCAATGGAAGGGGGTTACACAACCAAACGGCAGTTGTAAGCCAAGTGGAATCTTCATCTTGGAAAACTAATTTTCCTTCTTGCTTTATTCGGAATCTTTGTATCTTTGGAAAAACTTTTTCACAATGAAAACAAGGTTCACTCTTCTTA
>JAEEQV010000089.1:0-8328 GCA_016285445.1 Bacteroidales bacterium | reverse complement strand
ATGTCATGGAGTGCGATAAATGAAGTTTACACAATGAAAATAGAAAGAGAATCAAATTTTGAGTTACTTCGCTTTGTAGCAATGTTTCTTGTTCTTGTAATGCATGCAAATTATTTTTCATTAGGATAATGGAGAATCCGTCTTTGGGAGTAGATTAGGAGGAGGATAAATTAGATTAGGGGTTAATTCAAAGGAGAAAGGTAAACGAGGAGGATGTTGAGTTATTACCTATGTGGTTGATTGCACAGAAAATAGTATAAAAGTGTATCTTGTAACAATATATGACAAATCAGAATTTGAAAATGTTTCTGATGCCTATGTTAACCAAATAATAAGAGATTTAGATAGACTGTTTTTCTATCATTTTTTTTATTGTCAATTTCTCTAAAATTTTAAAACTGAGATTTTTCACTTTTATGTCCGATACCACTGCAAATAACAAACGAATAGCAAAAAATACTCTTTTACTGTATTTCCGTATGCTCATTACGATGGTGGTTTCGTTATATACGTCAAGAGTTGTCTTAAATGTTTTGGGCGTTGAAGACTATGGTATTTACAATGTTGTTGGTGGAGTAGTGGCGATGTTTGGAATCTTGAGTGGCTCGCTTTCTGCTGCAATTAGTAGATTTATAACATTTGAACTTGGTAAAGGTAATTTAGAGAGATTAAAAACGATTTTTTGTACTTCTATAAACATTCAGGTAATTCTGATAGCAATAATTATCGTTTTGTTGGAAACTATAGGAATATGGTTTTTGAATGTCAAAATGGTTATTCCTCCCGAAAGATTGCAAGCAGCTAATTGGGTGTTTCAGTTTTCAATGGTCACGTTTGCTGTAAATCTTTTAAGTGTACCTTACAATGCTGTTATTATTGCCCATGAAAAAATGTCGGCGTTTGCGTATATTAGCATTATTGATGTTTCATTAAAATTAATTGTTGCATTTATAATTACTTATAATCCTTTTGACAGATTAGTATATTATGGGCTGTTGATTATGATTGTGGGCATAGTGATTCGTTCGATATATGCCATTTACTGCAAAAGTCATTTTGAGGAGGCGACGTATAGGATGATTTTCGACAAGGGACTGATGAAGGAGATGTTTTCATTCGGCGGATGGAACTTCGTTACAAGTGCAAATCACATGCTCAACAATCAAGGCGTAAATATGCTAATAAATCTTTTTTTTGGCGTAGTGTTCAATGCGGCAAGGGGGATCGCAAACCAAGTGGAAGGTGCTGTGGTGCAATTTGTAAATTGCTTTACAACGGCGGTCAATCCGCAAATCACCAAATCTTACGCAGCGAGTGATCTCGATAGTATGTACAATCTTGTGTGCCGTGCTGCGAAATTCTCGTATTTTTTGATGCTGACCATATCACTACCGTTGATTTGTGAAGCTGATTTGGTTCTGAGCATTTGGCTTACACAAGTTCCCGACAAGGCGGTCGTTTTGGTACAGTTGTCATTGATATTGGGAATGTTGGACGCAGTCGGAAGTTCGGGCTATACTGCATGCATGGCGACAGGAAACCTTAAAAAGTATAGTATAGTAATCGGAATTATTGCTGCATTTGAATTTCCACTAACTTGGCTGTTTTTTGCGGCAGGGTCGTCTATTGTTGTTACTTATTATATTTATATTTGTGTCAAAGTTGTCGTCCTGATTGCGAGAATGTTTTTACTAAAAGAAATGACGGGACTCAAACCGCAAATGTATATAACACAGGTTTTTATGCCAATCTTTAAAGTTACGGTTTTGGCTTTGATACCGTCAATAATGTTGATTCATTTTATGGAAACATCATATCTTAGATTATTTTTATCTGTATTGACAGGCATTTTGAGCGTAGGATTGGTGGCATTTTTCGTTGGGATGGACGTTAATGAACGAAACAAAATTATAAGCAGAATAAACAAATATACTGCAAAATTCAAAAGGTAAAGATGGATATTTTGATTTTGGGTGGAACAGGAGCAATGGGTATACCGCTCGTTAAATTGTTGACAGCAACCAACCATAATGTTTTTGTTACGTCAAGAAAAGAGCATAAGTCTGAAAATAACGTTACTTTCCTGAAAGGTAATGCGACTGAATGTTCATTTCTCGAACAAATTTTGCCACAAAAAAAATGGGATGCGGTCATTGATTTTATGATTCACGGACAAGAATTTCAAAAACTTTTGCCCTTGTTTTTGGATAACACTAAACAATATGTTTTTATTTCGTCGGCAAGGGTTTACTCGCAGTCAGATAAGCCAATAACAGAAAATACACCTCGTTTGTTGGACGTATCAAAAGACGAAGAGTATTTGAAAACTAATGAGTATGCATTGACGAAGGCTCGTGAAGAAAATTTGTTGTTAAAAGCAGAAAAAAACAATTTTACAATCATCCGTCCATCAATCACTTACAATGATTATCGGTTGCAATTAGGCGTTTTGGAGAAAGAAAATTGGTTGTACCGTGCTTTACACGGCAGAACAATCATTTTTTCAAATGATATTGCCGACAAAATTACGACAAACACCTTCGGAGAAGACGTTTCGAAAGGTATTGCCGGAATCATCGGCAAAACAGAAGCATTGGGCGAGGCATTTCATATTACGTGCAATAACTCTTTGAAATGGAGTGACATACTGAATATTTATCTTGAAGTTTTGGAAAATAAACTCGGCAAAAAAGTCCCTGTTCTTTTTACTGACAAATCCACAAATCTGAATTTCAAGGAAAAAGTATATCAAGTGATTTACTGTAGATATTTCAATAGAAGATTTGATAACTCTAAAATATCAAGATTCTGTGATGTATCAACATTTTTACCGCCAGAAAAAGGATTGTCTGAATGCCTGAAAAGATTTTTAGAGAATCCCCAATTTTGCAATATTGATTGGCGCTTGGAAGCGGTCAATGATCGTGTTTCTAAAGAGATAACACCACTTAAAGAGATACCATCTATAAAAGACAAGTTGATTTATATCTCATATCGTCATAACCTCAAATTATTGAGGCTTTTGACAACATTTGCAATTAAAGTTGTAAGAAAAATTAAAACTTAGTAATCTGCTATGACCGAAAAACATTACAATCCCGAAAAGAACGTACAGATATTGGTTGCTTTGTTGAAAGCCAAAGGTATCAGAAAAATAGTTGCAAGTCCGGGAGCAACTAATATTGCTTTTCTGGGCAGTCTGCAAAACGACAAATTCTTTGAAATATATTCATCAGTTGATGAGCGCAGCGCGGCATACATTGCCTGCGGAATGGCGGCAGAAAGCGGAGAACCAGTGGTTTTAACATGCACAGGTTCAACGGCTTCACGCAATTACATCCCAGGACTGACAGAGGCTTTTTACAGGAAACTTCCTGTTTTGGCAGTAACGTCGCATCAAGGCACGGACAGAATCGGACAGTTGATTTTCCAAAATGTTGACAGAAGAAAATCTCCTGACGACATCTCGCGATACAAGACGGAACTGCCTTTGGTAAAAGACGACAGGGACTTCGACTATGTGGTAATGGAAGCAAACAAAGCCATTTCAGAGTTGAGGAGAAACGGTGGCGGACCCGTACACATCAATCTGTTTACCACTTACAGCAAGGATTTTTCGGTGAATGAATTGCCAGAAGTAAGGGTTTTCAAACGTTTCAATGCTTGGGACACGCTGCCAGAAATTCCCAAAGGTAGAATCGGTGTCTATGTTGGGTCGCACAAGAAGTTTACCGCAGAAGAACAGCATGTATTGGATTGTTTTTGTGCCACTTACGATGCCGTGGTGATTTGCGACCACACAAGTGGCTACTACGGGAAATACAAGGTGTTGCCGACGTTGAACTTTATGCAGAGAAACGCTCTGTTCCAAATGGAGACATTGGATCTGATGATTCATATCGGCGAAGTTTCTGCGGCGATATTCTCGGGCGGCATACCGTGCAAGAATGTTTGGCGCATCAGCGAGGACGGCGAGTTCCGAGATCCGTTTAAGAAATTGTCCTTCACCTTCGAAATGCCTGAAAAAATATTCTTTGCACATTATGCAAAGGAAGGTTCGACGAAGCACAATTTCCTCGACAAGTGCCACAAGGATTTGTACGGGATTTATGACCATATCCCCGAACTTCCGTTCTGCAATATTTGGTCGGCAATGCAGTTGTCAAAACGTCTACCAAAAGGTTCGCTTCTTCATATAAGTGCTTCTAACACAAGACGTTGTTGGAATATGTTCCAGTTGCCTGATGGTGTTGAATCTGTGTCGAATGTCGGCTGTTGCGGCATCGACGGCAGCAATTCGGCGTTGATAGGCTCGTCGTGGGTGAATACCAAAAGGCTTTGCTACCTCGTAACAGGCGACTTGGCGTTTTTCTACGACATGAATGCGCTTGGCAACCGACATGTGGGCAACAACATCAGGATTCTTCTTGTCAACAACGGTGTCGGCGCAGAGTTCAAACTGAGTCCGCATCCGTGCTATACATTTGGGGCAGAGGCTAATGCGTATATGGCGGCGATGGGGCATTTCGGCAACAAGTCCCGCAACTTGGTGAAGCATTTCGCGGAGGATTTGGGCTTTACGTACCTCAGTGCCGACAACAAAGACGACTATTTGAAAGCGATAGAAACGTTCACGAGTACTGAACTTTCCATGCCTATGGTATTTGAGATTTTCACTAACCATGAGGACGAAAACGAGGCGTTGATGTTGATGTGCAGCATTAACAAAGACGTTGCCGGTAGCACGAAAAACTTGGTGAAAGGCGTGCTCGGAGAAAAAGGTGTCGGTTTCGTCAAAAAAATCATTGGGAAGTAAAAAAGTTTTGCAAATAAACATGAAATAACAATCATCCTAAAGAGCAATTACATCGTTTTTTAGGTGTTTGTTCTGCAAAAAATCATAATGAATACGAAATAAAGAGGAAACAGGTAGGGAGAAAATGATCTCTTTAGTAAAAGAGAATCCAATTATAGAGAAGTTATCAATAAAAATAATTTTCTATTAAGATGCTAGAAAATTTTATTAGAAATCTCAGAAACAAGGAGATATTAAATGAGAATAGTTCTTTGTAAAATCTTGTGAAACAAGAAATAAAAAAAATGTTATCCAATATTCTTGTATTAACATCAATATATCCGGCATCTGATATTTCTGCGAGAAATCTCAAAATGTAAGATGAAAGAGTTGTGAAGTATTGATAAAAATTATAAAGTATACTTTAATAAAAATAAATAAAAGTACAAAGTATACTTTGAATATTTTGTTATTTTTGCAATAGGTAGTTCATATAAACTTGCAAAAAAATGATAGATAAAGCTATAATAAAGCGTTTAATTGTTGAGTATCAGCAGATAGCAAAAAATAAAAAACTTTTGCAACGCAAACATCAATTCGATGTTCATTCCAATTATGTTTTGGTGGGAATACGGCGTGCGGGAAAATCGTTTTTGTTGTTTCAAGATGTTCAACAAAAAATCAGAGAAAATGTGTTTTCTGAAAACGATTTCATTTATCTGAATTTTGAGGATGAAAGACTTACGAACATTCAAGTACAAGAATTGGATTTAATTTTGGAATGTTTCAAAGAATTATATCCTGAAAAACATCCGTGGCTGTATCTTGATGAGATTCAGTTGGTTGAAGGGTGGGAACGCTTTGCACGAAGAATTGCCGATCAAGGATATAGAGTCATGATTACAGGAAGTAATGCAAAAATGTTAAGTAACGAAATCGCAGCAACGTTGGGTGGTAGATATATTCCGCATGAGGTATTTTTGTTTTCTTTTAAAGAATTTTTGGAGTATAAAAATGTAAAACTAACAGATAATTGGCAATTTGACAGAAAAAAAACAGCACTAATAAGAAATTATTTTGATGAGTATTTTTGTTATGGAGGTTTTGCTGAAAATTTTGATCGCGAAGACAAGAGAGAATGGCTTAATGCGTTGTATCAAAAGATTTTACTAGGTGATATAATTGCGAGAAATGCTGTTCGGACTCCAAGAGTGTTTCGGCTTTTGGCTCGAAAAATAGCAGAAAGCATTCAACAACCTATGTCGCAGACAAGGCTTCACAACGTTGTAATATCAACAGGAGAAAACATTAGTTTGCCAGTAATGAAAGATTATTTGGACTATATGCATGATGCCTTTTTGATATTTTCGGTTCCAAATTTGTCTTCACCACTCTCTGAACGGGCAACAACGCTCAAAAGATATTTTGCCGATAACGGACTTTTGAATCTTTTTTTTACTTCGGCGGAAGAAAAACTTTTGGAAAATATTGTTGCAATAACACTTTTTCAAAAGTATTATTCGGCAGAAGAAAGTCAAATTTTTTACTATAACAAAAACATAGAAATAGATTTTTGTATTCCAAAAGAAAATTTGGCAATTCAGGTGGCACTCAATATGAATGATTCAGTAACTTACGAAAGAGAGGTTTCTGCGTTGGAAAAATTCATTGCAAAAAACAATCTATACAAAGGCATTATTATAACTCTTGATGAAGAAAGAACCATTAAAACTTCATCGGGAAATGAATTTAATGTTATTCCTGTGTGGAAATGGATATTATAAAGTAGAGAACAATGTTATCCAACATCCTTGTACTAACATCAATATATCCGGCATCTGATATTTCTGCAAAGCAAACTGCCGTTGTGCATTATTTTTGTAGAGAATGGGTAAGAATGGGGTATCATGTGAGGGTGATATATTATGCCACGAATTTTCCTGCTTTGTACTATTCAGTGGCAAAACCGTTTTCCCGTACAATAGAATCGTATGTGGGGTATGATATAAGAACTGCTCCCTGTGATAACAGAGAATACGAAATGGATGATGTTCTTGTGAAGAGAATAGGTATTAAAAAACGTGTTCCTCACAGTTTGTTTCCTCGTAAACAGATATCTCTGGCAACAACTCAAGCAATAGACTATTGTAAAGAAACAGGCTTTATTCCCGATATAATTATTGGGCATTGGCCAAATCCGCAACTTGAGATAATGCAAGCCTTAAAAAATGTTTTTAACTGTCGTACATGCTATGTTTCGCATGGAGATTCTGTACTTCAATTGTATAAGCAGAAATCGTATGATTTGTTGAATGCGGTTGATATAATAGGATTTCGCAATGAGTTGGTAAAGCAAAGGTTTCAAAAGGAAATTCCTCTCAACAAACCGTCATTCCTTTGTTATTCGGGTGTTCCTGAAGTTTTTTTAGAGAACAGACCAAAGAAAGATTTCTCAAACGTTCAGGATTTTATATTTGTTGGTTCGTTGATACAACGGAAATATCCATCAAAAATAATTGATGCACTAACAAAGGCATACGAAACCGAGAAATATACCTTACATTATATTGGTGAAGGTGCTGAAAGAACGAGCATAAAAAAGAAAGCGAAGAATCTCGGTGCGAATGGTGCCATAGAACTATTAGGGAATGTGGAACGTAAGGAGGTGATAGCACACTTGGACAAAAGTCAGGTGTTTGTTATGATATCGAAGCGAGAGGCGTTTGGGCTTGTATATCTTGAAGCAATGGCACGGGGACTTATAACCATAGCGTCTCGGAATGAAAGTTTCGACGGTATTATAAAAGATGGCGAGAATGGCTTTTTGTGCGAAGCGGGAAATGTGGAGGAACTGTCAAGAATCATATCCCGCATTCGTGCCATGTTGGACGAAGAATTACAGACAATATCCCGTAACGCGATTGCTACGGCAGAGTTATATACCGATTCAAAAGTGGCGAAGGCGTATATAGAGGCGATACAATAAGAGTCGAACAAGAAAAAACAAGGATTGAAAAATGAACATTCTCTTTCTTACAATGTCAAAATTCCGAGATATCAATGAAAGTGGTATCTATACGGATTTGATGCGGCGTTTTAGAAAGGACGGTCATGAGGTGTATGTGGTAACTCCTACAGAACGGAGGGACGGGAAACCGACCTATGTTACAGAAACCGATGGCGTACATATTTTGAATGTACGGACGCTTAATGTTCAAAAGACGAATGTGATAGAAAAAGGCATAGGTCAGGTTTTGCTTGAACCTTTGTGTCAAAGGGCTATCAAAGCGTATTTCAAGGATGTTCGGTTCGATATCGTGTTGTATTCCACACCTCCAGTTACGTTTAACTCAGTTATAAAGAAAGTAAAACGACAAAATCCCCGTGCAATGACGTACCTGATGTTGAAGGATATTTTCCCGCAAAATGCGTTAGATATAGGTATGCTCAAGACAACGGGGCTGAAAGGATTTCTGTATCGTGCGTTTCGGAAGAAAGAAAAGGAACTTTATAGGATTTCGGATTTTATTGTC
>JAEEQV010000088.1:0-8414 GCA_016285445.1 Bacteroidales bacterium | reverse complement strand
GGTAGGAAAATATGTAAACAAGAAAGAAAAAGCGTGCCTTTGTGTATTCAACTTTTTTGTGTCATTTTTATATTTGAAATTTACCTATCTTTGGGCAGAAATTAACTAAATACTTATAAAGATGAACACATTCAAATTTAAAACTATGAATAATGCATTGTTTCTATTTGCAACAATAGTGTTGTTCAGTGCATGTAAAAAAGAATCAATAACAAATAGTGAAAAGGACTATGGTAAAAAACTTCCTTGCGTGTATGTTTCAAAGCATTTTTCCGTGGGTCAAGACAAAAAAGTGTATTTTTCAAAAGGAAATCTGCAATACAATGCAACAACAGATACGTGGCGTTTTGCAGAGCAACAATACGACATTATTGGAAAAGATAACGAGAATGTATCTTCGACCTACAATGGCTGGATAGACTTATTTGGTTGGGAAACATCTGGTTGGGACAGTGGTGCAGAAGCCTTTAAGCCATATAGCACTGATACGTGCAATTTACATTATAATCCAGGTGGTTCTGAACAACGAGATTTTGATTTAACGGGAGAATTCGCCCAATGCGATTGGGGCATGTATAATAAAATTTCCAATGGTGGCAATCAGCAAAATATGTGGCGTACTCTAACATGTGACGAATGGGTCTATTTGTTATTAAAGCGGGCTCATAGTTCTGAATTATATTCGGCAGGAAAGGTTGGGGGAATGAATGGTGTCATCATACTACCCGACGAATGGGAGCCAATTGCGTCAATTCCCTTTGTATCTGACACATGTGCTTGGGATGTGAATGATTATACTTTTGCTCAATGGGCGGAAATGGAAGCGAATGGAGCCGTATTTCTTCCTGCGGCAGGCGAAAGGACATATAAAAGCGTGAATTTATCAACGTGGAACGAAGGTATTTATTGGTCTTCCACCGCTTCTACCGAAGAGAGAGCATGGCAACTTCATTTTTATGGTCTTGGTATGGTTATTTGGGATTATCCTCGTTCCATAGGCATTTCTGTTCGATTGGTGCAAAATGCAGAATAGTAACGGCTAACATTTGCAATTTTTCATACAACAATAAAAGGCAATAATCAAGCGAAAAAAATGTCCCGTAGGGACATACGGTTGGTAGAAAAAATATGCAAGAAAGAAAAAAGCGTGCCTTTGGGTACGCAACAAAACACCTCGTGTTCTCGTGTGGCGAACCTGACGGATCGCTAAAATGTTGGAAAACGATTCATTCTACCAACCTTTTGCCCCTAACGGGGCATGGAAATCATAGTGAATAAAAAAGGACGGGAAGCTGTTGCTTTCGCAACTCTCCCCCCCGCATTGCAAATATGCAAATTAGAGGAAAAAAGTCAAGAGCCTGGAAAGATATAGATAGAAAAAGTTCCAATGGTTGCCTTGTAGAACTACAATCCACACTCTCGCCAGAAGAACTTTTATGCAAAAATATTAATTTTTAGATATACAAAACGAAATATAATCTCAATTTTTCACTCTATAATAGAAAAGAGGAAAGCAAATAAAGGTGGTGCAATGTTTCATATGCGTAGATTAATAGGTAGATATTAACACTTATTCCCTTTTGCTTCCTCTTTTCTTATCCAAACAAGTTCTGCAAACCGCATTGCCCATTCGGTGTCGCTTAGGCTGTCGGGGTCGGCTATGTGCAGGTAGTGTGGAGAAAGAAAGGCGTGCTGTTCGGTCACAACAAAAGAATTTATATATTTGTATGTTAATTGCAATTTCCCAATGGGTAAAGATTCTTTGATAATTGATTGTTGTAAAATATGGTAAATGAGGGAAAAAATGGAGGATGGCAGTATGGCGTGGCAATTTTGCTGGTCGTCGTTGCTGATATTTGTTTTTTCGTATATCCCGTAGCGGGATTTGCCATCGTTGCAGTCGGGGGATATTGTTTGTACGACAAGATTAAGGACTGTGCATTCGCATTTCTTTTTTGCATTGCTTTGCCTATGTGTTTTTCTAAATTTTTTTACATCGGGCTTGTTCTATTGTTGTTGCTTTCTATTTATGCTATAAAAGTTTCTGTACGGAATCTGCGTCACAACTCACAGTGTGCGTTATGCCATTCGCCGCTGACAATATTCAATACGGGAATGGGCGGAAGACTGCGTGACGACCGTCAGATATGTACTCGGTGTTTGAGCTCGTTTCCTATAGATTTTGCGGCTAATATTGAAAAAAAGACCATTGACGAGGTAAGAAAGGAATACGACAGGATACAAATATTGAAAAAACAATCATGTTGTGCATTGTGCCATTCAAGTCGGTTAACGGAAAATCCTGATTCCGGAGGTGTGATTCTTGCCGATGATTATTGGATTTGCGACACGTGTGTTTCCAAGTATGGCTTTAATTCTGATATAAGTTCGAAAACACTTAGTGAGGTGAAACAGGAATGTGGTAAAATACGTATAAATATAGAAATGACAAAACTATGAAAAAAGAAGAATTCTCATACGACAAGGCGATGGCCGAGATGGAGAAAATCGTTCAGAAAATTGAATCTGGCGAGTGTAAAATAGATGAACTTACTGCCGAAGTGAAAAAAGCTGTGGAACTTATTGCTTTGTGCAGGAAGAAATTACAAGATGTTGACAATGATGTGAATAAAGCATTTGGGGAAATTGATGGGTGAGAGGTGAAAGAGGAATAAAACTCTGAATGTATGTAATTAAAAAAAAGACTGCCATTTCTGACAGTCTTTTTTTTTATTGTTGTAGAGACGCGCCATGGCACGTCTCTACGGTAAATCAAAATTATTTTTGTTCAAACATCAATGTTTTTGTTGGTTGATCGCAAACTTCCGATGGACCGAAGTATTGGATAGGACCAGGATAAACGTATGATGTCGTCAATGCCCATTCGTCGCGTTTTGAAGCCAAGAATTTGAATGGAGCGCCGTCCAATTCAACCAATGCCTTACGGATAACTGGTTTCATGGCACCGTGACGTTTTTCCATGTTCATCATCATTGTGATAGGAACACCAGCTGCAATCCATTGGTCTGCCGGTTTTGTCGTGTTCTTAATCAACGACATGTAACCTGATTTGCCAGATGCAATCAAGTTTGCTGCATTGAAACCAAGAGAGTAGCAGTAGTCTGCATCGAAGTTAGAAGGAGCTGCACAACGACCTTCGTAACCGAAGAAGTGGCCAAGACCAGAGAATTTGCCAACATATTTTCCTTCTGCTTTCATTTTAGCAAGTTTTGTGCGAACCATTTCGATAAGCAATTTTTCTGTTTCAATCAACGAAACTTGTACGTTTCCGTGAGGGTCGCGTTCCAAAGTCAATTGTTTTGCAATTGCTTCAGGAAGACTTT
Organism: Bacteroidales bacterium; assembly: GCA_016285445.1. Lineage (GTDB taxonomy): Bacteria > Bacteroidota > Bacteroidia > Bacteroidales > UBA1715 > UBA1715. The sequence continues at coordinate 5,070 of JAEEQV010000088.1, read as the reverse complement.
CGTAAACAGCTTTACTGTTAGCAGAAAGTTTAGAAACGGCAACTTTCACGTCTGATTCAACAGCCAAAAGGTCGTTCAATTCTTTAATCAAGACTTTCATTTCAGGAATGAACTCAATCAAACCTTCAGGAATCAAAACAACACCGAAGTTGTTGCCTTGTGCAGCACGTGCAGCAACAGTGTTGGCAATGTTTTCAACGATGCTTGCCAATGTCATTTTCTTTGCTTCAACCTCTTCTGAAATAATACAAATGTTTGGTTGTGTCTGCAAACCGCATTCCAATGCGATGTGAGAAGCGGAACGACCCATCAATTTGATGAAGTGCCAGTATTTCTTTGCAGAATTGGCATCACGCATAATGTTACCGATAACTTCTGAATATACTTTACAAGCTGTGTCGAAACCGAAAGATGTTTCGATTTGGTCGTTTTTCAAGTCGCCGTCGATTGTTTTTGGACAACCGATTACTTGAATGCCGCATTTCTTTTGCAAGTAATATTCTGCAAGTACGCAGGCATTTGTGTTGGAATCGTCACCACCGATAATTACCAATGCCTTGATACCCAATTTGTTGCAGATTTCGATTCCAGAGTCGAATTGTGAAGTTTCTTCCAATTTCGTACGACCTGAACCAATGATGTCGAATCCACCTGTGTTACGATATGCATCGATAATGTCAGATGTCAATTCAATATATTTATGGTCAATCAATCCGCTTGGACCGCCCAAGAAACCATATAATTTAGCGTTTTTGTTCATTGATTTGATTCCGTCGAACAAACCAGAAATCACGTTGTGACCGCCAGGGGCCTGACCACCTGAAAGAATCACACCTACGTTGAAATCGCCCATAGACAATTTTGAAGCAGCTTCTTCAAACGTTACGATAGGCATTCCGTACGTGTTAGGGAACAATTTTTTGATTTCGTCTTGGTCAGCAACAGATTGAGTTGCTTTACCTTCTTTAAGAACTACGCCACCTTTGAATGCCTTTGGCAACTTTGGTTGATACGCTGCTCTTGCTTTTTGTAATGCACTAATAGCCATGTATTTATGTTTTTAAATGATACAATAAATTGACAATGGCGAAGATAAGAAATTTCTTGGAAAAATTTCTTGATACAATATAAATATGTGCAGATTTTTATGAAAGAACTTCGATTCTTTCGAACTGAGCAAGTCTGTTTTGTACGGAATAGCCTCGTTTTGGCGTGAAATTGATTTCCCCGTTCGATTCCAAAAATTTCACCACATTGTTGAAACCTAGCATCGAAGCGTTCAAAATCCCTGCTCTCGTAATATACACGTCGTTTACCGTGGTGCCAACGTATTTGGCGATAATATCCTTTAAATATACTGTTTCCATGCGGTGCATGTACCAACGGATAAATCTCTCTTGGTCTTCGGGTGGAAATGTTGTCACGTCGAAATGGTAACGGGCGTGACCTTTGGAGGTGTAAACAGTGTCGAACGAATCGTAGATTGCCTGCACCTGTTCTTCGCTGTAGCCGAACTCGAGTAGGGCGGCCTTGCTTGCCTGATATTTACCTACAGTTCTTGTCTTGTTTGCTACATCGTAGTTTTGTCTTGATTCGATGTGTGCAATCTTGGTATATAAATCTTTATAATTTATATATTCCAATTCGATTTCAATTGTTTCTGGTTCTTCACAGAAATCACGAGAATTGTCGATTGTTGTAAATGGAGTACAAATGAGAAAACCAGACAAAAGTGCTATTGCTGTCGTTCTTATTGCGTTGATACTGAGCATATTGTGCATATATCTTCTTTTAAAAACGTGGCAAAGGTAAAAATTTTTTATAAAAAACAAACTTTTGTTGAAAAACTTTTGTATCTTTACAATTTTTATGCTTATGCCAATTGAAAGAGGGTGGGTATAAAATAAAAAAGGCAGTTTTGAAACTGCCTTTTCCTTTTATTCCCCCACCAGCCCCGTCATTTCGACCGAAGGGAGAAATCTGTTTATTTTTTCGATTTTTTTGCCTTTTTTGAAGATTTCTCACCTATTGTTTCTTCAGCTTCATCATTGATTGCCTCATTCGTTTCATCTTTTTGAATTTCAAGTAACTGAATTTCAAAAATTAAGGCAGAGCAAGGTTCTATGGTAGCTCCGGCACCTCGCATTCCGTATCCAAGTTCCGAAGGAATGTAGGCAATGTAGGTTGACCCCACAGTCATAAGTTGCAACACTTGTGAGAAACCAGGTATTACTGCATCAACTGGGAATGTGGCAGGAACGCCGCGTTTTATCGAAGAATCAAATACTGTTCCGTCGAGCAACATACCTTTATAATGAAGTACAACAACGTCGTCACCCTTTGGTTTTTCTGTTCCCGTACCTTCTTTCACCACCTTGTATTGCAAACCGTTTTCCAAAGTTACAACGCCTTTTTCTTCTTTATTTTTCATAAAGAATTCCTGATTTTGCAGTTCTTTTTCGGTGCAAAGGTCTTTTGCCTTGTCTTGTTTTGCCTTTTCCTTTTGCATGAAAAATTCTTGCAAAATTGCGTTGATTTGTTCGTCGGTGAATTTACAATCCTTATAATTGGTAAATCCGGTCATAAACATGTTTTCGGGAATTTCAATCTCTTTCAATTCTTGCATCATATTTTTTGCCGTATTTGCCCCCAAAAGGTAGGCAACCGTATCAAGGTTTGTTTTCAATTTCTGAGAAAACACCGTGCTTGCAAGGAATACAAGTGTTGAAAAAAGCAATATCTTTTTCATAATAATTATGTTACAATGTTACTGTTATTTTTGTTTTAGATTTTCTGGTAAGAATTGGAAGAACGTATCACCACGGAAGCCCATTCTCAGTGCTTCCAACGCAATTACTTCATTAGTTGCGATGTTTCCCAGATTCACATTTGCGCCCAACATTTTGATGAACATTGCTTGTTGTGGCTTGTGTGGGGCTTCCCACATAATTTTGTTGATATCGACATTTGCGATGATAGTGTCAATCAATTCTCTGTTGGCAGAGCCGTCGGCATTGTAAATTCCGATGGTTCCGCTTTCGCGCGCTTCGGTAATCACTTTTTGAGAACCAGCTTCCAATTCTGCCTTTATCATTTCAATCCACTTTGGTGTTGGAATTTCAACGCTTGCGTCTTTTGAGCCAACTTCGGAAATGACATTGAAATTTTTCTTCAATTCCTTGATATAGTTGAGTTTATCTTCAACAGGCATATACATTGATCCGTCGCTTACTTCGGCAGTGTCGATACCATATTGAGAAAGGAATTTTTGGTATTCGTTGAACTGACCTCTGATGATGAACAATTCGAACAAAGTTCCACCGAAATATGGAGTAATGCCGTTATCTTTATAGATTTTAATTTTTTGTGAGAGATTTTTCGTTACTAAACTTGTTCCGAAACCTAATTTAACGTAGTCGATAAAATCGCCCGCATCTTTTGCCATACCTTCGGCTTCAACACACGTCAAACCTTTGTCGATAACCATTGTTTGACCAACTTTGCGAGGTTTCGCTTCTCTTTCAGGAATAAATGATAATGGAAAATTCATTGTAGTATATTTTTAAAGTTATTTACATTGTTGATGTTCTTTGCGAAGTAAGTCATTCACTTCTTTTACAGGATTGAACGTAATGGACGGAACTTCCACAAAAATGGTGTTCCAGTTCGACATAGCGCCGTTCCACAAGCCAGGCAACTCAAGTGCCTTGATTTCCTTGCCATCCTTGCTTTTTGAGGTGATTATGCCAGCTTCTTCATCGACGAATTTCGTGAGGTCGAATTTCTTGTCGTCATAATCTTTTACGCCACAAATCAAGTCAACGGGATTGAAATGCGTCGACGAATTGAAAATCGCCTCTTGATCTTCGGCTTTGGTATTGATTTGTGCCTTTTCTATGATTTGAAGCGTTTTTGAACCATCGCGTTCTTGTACGAAAAACGGACCACCACCAGGTTCACCTTCGTTTTTCACCATTCCGCACACACGGATGGGGCGATGAAGAATATCCAAAATATAATCCTTGCAATCGTTTCTTGCCCAATTGGCAAAGCCCTCGGGAAGAATGTAATTCAAATCGTTTTCAAGAAAAGCAACAGCTTTTGCAAATCGTTTGTCCGATAAATGACGGCTATTTTTAATTTTCTTGTACAATTTGAATATCTCTTTCTGGTATTTTATTAAAATTCCCGCAAGTGCTTTTTTATAAAGAACTGTCGGTTCTTTGAAAGCGTCGGGGACAATGTTGTCAATGTTTTTTATGAAAATGATGTCGTAATTCAGTTCATTCAAATTCTCTATCAACGCACCGTGACCGGCAGGACGGAAGAGTAGGGAACCGTCGGCATTCAAAAATGGCGTATTGTCGGCATTCACGGCAATAGTGTCGGTTGTAGGTTTTTGAACGCTGTAGTCTATATAGAATTTTGCCTTGTATTCACTCTGGTATTTGTCTTTCACCTCGCTCACCTTGTCTTTGAAACCTTGGATAAATTCGGGCGAGACGGTAAAATGAAGGTTTACATCGTTGTTTTTTGCTTTCGCATACGTCGCACCTTCTACCAAATGTTCCTCCAACGGCGTGCGATTCTCGTTTTCGTATTTATGGAAAAGAAGTAATCCTTTAGGAAGATTACCGTAGTTCAGCCCTTTTTCGGTAAGAAGATATTCGAAAATCGGGTGATAATTTTTTGTTTTTATCAGTTCGTCAATGTCGAATCCGTCTTTTTTCAGCACAGACTTCAAATCTTCGTAAAAAGCAAATTTTTGAATGTCTTCTATAAATTTCTTTGCAGAATGAAGTCCGTCCTTCGAGAAAAGTTTCTTGTACGATTCTTCACTACCATCATATTCGTTCAAAAGGCCGAAAAGCATTTTGAACATACGTGACGCAGCACCCGAGGCAGGAATGAATTTGACGATTTGTTTATGTTTTTTCTTTTTGTCGTATAGTTTTGCAAAATCAGCAATTTCATCGTCGGTGAAATGTTTTATACCACGTTCAAGGGTAGCAGGTGCTACAATATTTAATGGTAAAAATCCCGTTTCAAAACGTTTGAGTTGCTTTTCAA
>JAEEQV010000087.1:0-8430 GCA_016285445.1 Bacteroidales bacterium | reverse complement strand
GGTTGGTTGGCGAAAATCCAGCTTTTACCTGCAATTTTAGCATTGAACATTGGTGTTGTGGCAGGTTTGATAGTACTCACGCTCGTGTTCGGACGACTTTACTGCTCGGTAATTTGTCCTCTCGGCATTATGCAGGACGTGTTTGGACGATTGGGCAGAATCGGCAAAAAGAACAAATACAGATATTCTTTTTCAAAAAATCACACAATTCTTCGTGTGGTTGTATTGGTACTGTTCATCATATTTCTTCTTGTACCGGGAATAGGCGCGGTTGCCCACCTTATTGCACCTTACAGTGCATTCGGACGTATAGCGGCGAATCTTCTTGCTCCCGTTTACGCATTGTGTAACAATGGATTGGCATACATAGCCGAACGGATGGACAGTTACGCATTCTATTCGGTTGACGTATGGATTAAAAGTGTATCGTCTCTCGTAATCGCCACCATAACATTGGTCGTTTTGGCTGTTCTGGCATGGCGAAACGGACGCACGTGGTGCAACAATATCTGTCCCGTGGGAACAGTTTTGGGCTACATTGCCAAATTTTCAATCTTCAAACCTATAATTGATACGGAAAAATGTAATGGCTGTGGCTTGTGTGCCCGCACGTGCAAGGCGGCCTGCATCAACACCGAAGCTCACGAAATTGACTACAGCCGTTGCGTGACGTGCTTCAACTGTGTTGAAACCTGCAACAGAGACGCAATGCACTACACCCGACGCAAGAAAACCGAAACGGAATCAGCTCCGCAGGACGATTCAAGACGAAAATTCTTGTCGGTTGCGGCTCTGCTCACGGCTGGAACAATGGTGAAAGCACAGACAAAAAAAGTTGACGGCGGACTTGCTGTCATACAAGACAAGAAAATCCCCACACGCACAACACCGCCAAAACCAGCTGGTTCGCAGAGTTTACGGCATTTCGTCAAAAACTGCACGGCGTGCCAACTATGCGTTTCGGTTTGTCCAAACCACGTACTTCGCCCGTCAAACAATTTGGAAACGCTCATGCAGCCCGAAATGCAGTTTGAAGACGGTTTCTGCCGTCCCGAATGTACCCGTTGTTCCGAAGTCTGCCCTACTGGTGCCATTCAGAAAATCACTCCTGCCGAAAAATCGGCGATACAAATCGGTCACGCAGTGTGGATTAAGGAGAACTGCATAGTTGAAACCGACGGCGAAAAATGCGGAAGTTGTGCCAGCCATTGCCCTGTTGGAGCAATTCTTATGGTTGTAAAAGACGAATTTAATCCTGTATTAAAAATACCCGTTGTGAACACCGAACGGTGCATTGGTTGCGGACAATGCGAATACTACTGCCCTGCCCGTCCACTCAGTGCAATTTATGTTGAAGGAAACGAAGTGCAACGCGAAATTTAACCGAACTATGAAAACAGAGAACAAAATAAACCGTCGCCGATTTTTACAGATTTTTGGAGCTGGAACTGCTGCCACGGCGGCAATGCTGACAGGTTGCTCCGATACGAAAAAGGAATCGGCACAAACAACAAACAACGACATTCCAACCGATAAAATGACCTACCGTACCGATTCGCACGGTCAACAAGTGTCGATTCTTGGCTACGGCTGTATGCGTTTCCCCACAATTCAAGGGAAAAGCGGCCGCGAAGATGCCGAAAACGAAATAGACCAAGAGGAAGTCAACCGACTGATTGACTATGCAATAGCCCACGGCGTGAATTTGTTCGACACGTCGCCTGCGTACTGTCAGGGACGTTCCGAAAAGGCGTTGGGAATCGCTCTGAGCCGTCATAAACGCAGCGAATTCTTGGTTTCCACAAAACTCTCGAACTTTGGCGTTTTCACCCGCGAAGCGTCGTTGGAGATGTATTACAACTCGTTCAAGGAACTACAGGTTGACTACATTGATTACTATCTGCTCCACTCCGTGGGCGGCGGCGACGATGCAATGGGATATTTCAAAGCCCGCTACATAGACAACGGTATTCTCGATTTTTTGTTGGAAGAACGGAAAGCTGGAAGAATCAAAAACTTAGGGTTTTCATATCACGGTGACATTCGCATTTTCGACTACCTATTGTCGCGGCACGACGAGATTCATTGGGATTTTGTGCTGATTCAGCATAGTTACGTTGACTGGAAACACGCAAAACTTATGAATCCACGAAATACCAATTCGGAATATCTTTACGGGGAACTGGACAAACGCGAGATTCCCGCATTCGTAATGGAACCATTGTTGGGCGGTCGTTTGGCAAATTTGAACGACCACGCCACGAAACTGCTCAAACAACGCGACCCCGACGCAAGCATAGCATCGTGGGCGTTCCGATTCGCTGGCTCAATGCCGAGAATCCTTTCTGTTTTGAGCGGTATGACGTATATGGAACATTTGCAAGACAATGTAAAAACCTATTCTCCGCTGAAACCCTTGAACGACGACGAATACAAACTCTTGGAGGAAATTGCCGACATTTTTGCGAATTTCCCGATGGTTCCGTGCAACACGTGCCAGTATTGTATGCCGTGTCCTTACGGATTGGATATTCCTGGCATTTTCAGCCACTACAACAAATGTCTAAACGAAGGAAACGTGCAGGAAGACCGACAAAACCCCGAATATGCGAAAGCACGCAAGGCATTTTTGGTGGGTTACGACCGCAGTGTACCGAAACTGCGACAAGCCGACCACTGCATTGAATGCGGTCGCTGTATTCCTGCCTGTCCGCAACGGATAGACATTCCACAGGAAATGCACCGAATAAACAATTTTGTAGAAACACTGAAACGCAACGGTGCCGACTTGGGCAAGGCAACTGCAATGGCAGTGCTGATAAAGAAACTCGACGAAGGAAACTATTCTTGCGTAATTGGGAAAGATGGCGAAGTTCGCACCTACAATCAAAAAGGTGTGCAAGATTTGTACGATTTGGTGAAAGAACAAAATCCAATTATGAAAAACGCAATGATAGCCGACAAAGTGATTGGCAAAGGCGCGGCGGCGATGATAGTTCTGGGCGGATTCTGCGAAGTTTTCACACACGCAATCTGCACATCGGCAAAAGAAATGCTTGAATCGAACGGCATCCACGTCACATTTGACAAAGAAGTTGACTACATTATAAACAATGCAGGAACTGATTGGTGTCCGCTCGAAAAACGGGTAAAAGACTGCAAGACGGCGGAAGAATGCTGGCCGATTATCGAAGATTTTGTGCTGGGACTACGCAAGAAACTGTAAAAGTGGCTCATGTTTTTGTAATTTTTCTCAAAAAGTGGCTCATGTTTTTGTGGTTTTTCTCAAAAAGTGGCTCATATTTTTGTGGTTTTTCCCAAAAAGTGGCTCATATTTTTGTAAAACGATATATATTTGCAGTGAATAAAACGTGATATATATGTACTTACGAAGAAAAATAGACCAGTATTTTATCGATTGGAAAAATAATCCCAATCGTATGCCATTGGTTGTAAAAGGGTCTCGGCAAATTGGCAAGACCGCATCCATCGTTCATTTTGCCGAAACGAACTATAAAAGTTTCATAAATATAAATTTTGCCGTTGAAACCAAATACAAAACAATTATTGAAGATGGTTACGATGTTGATAGCATTGTGGCTAATATTTCCCGTATTGACACGACAAAGAAGTTCATTCCAGGCAAGACACTGATTTTATTCGACGAATTACAGGATTTTCCCGAAATCGCAACCTCGTTGAAATTTTTCTGCATCGACAAACGCTACGATGTGATTTGTAGCGGCTCATTGTTGGGGATTAACTATCAACGGATAGAAAGCAACAGCGTTGGCTATAAGACGAATTACGAAATGTTTTCAATGGATTTCGAGGAATTTTTGTGGGCAAAAGGCTACGAAAATCAGATAGAAGATTTGCTCTGTCACATGAGAAATCTTGAACCATTTAACGAAACTACAATGAAAGTGTTTCATTCATTGTTTTTGGATTTTTGCCTGTTGGGAGGAATGCCCCACGTGGTTGCCAAATATATAGAACAGAATTCGTTTGAAGACACGCTTGTGTTACAAAAAGATTTATTGGACGACTACAAGGAGGACATTCGCAAATATGTTACTGGCATTGAGCAGACACGTATTTTGAATGTGTTCAACCGAATACCGATACAGTTGGCACAAGACAACAAAAAATTTCAGATTTCAAAAGTTGCAAGCGGTGCACGTTTCAAGGATTATTGGGGTTGCGTGGAATGGTTGAACGACGCAGGAATCATAAACATTTGTTGGTGCATGCAGTCGCCCCAACTTCCGTTGAAAGGCAATTACGATGTGAACAAATATAAAATTTACCTGAAAGACACAGGCTTGCTCGTTGCTTGTCTTGACGATGAAGCACAAGATGATTTGCGGAGCAACAAGAATATGAATGTTTACAAAGGAGCGTTGTACGAAAACATTGTGGGCGAAGCACTGGTAAAACAAGGATACGGCTTATTCTACTACAAACGTGATAATTCCACGTTGGAGCAGGATTTTTTTGTCCGTACAAAGAAATCACTTGTGCCAATAGAAGTGAAAGCACAAAACAACCAGTCAAAATCATTGGCTACGTTAATCAAAAGCGATTCGTACGAAGACATTCGCTGGGGCATAAAACTTTGTCATGGAAATATCGGATATAACAATAACATCTACACATTCCCGTATTTCTGCACATTCTTGTTACGGCGCTATTTGGCAGATGTGGATTATTAATCCTCAATCTTCCCTAATAACAGTACATTTCCCAATCACCTTCATCATTTATCTAATTTAAACAGAATTGGTACCATAAAATATACATTCACTTTTTCTCCATGTAGCTCCCCTGGAATAAATGTTTTTAAGTGAGAAAGAACATCCAACGCGGCAGAATCAAATACAGGAGAAGATGAGCTCGTAATTTCTGAGCAAGTTATTTGCCCTTCTTTATCTACAACAAAACGAACAATAACCGTCCCTTGTAAACCTTCTTTTTTCGCATCTTCAGGATATACCAAGTTTTCTTCTATGTCCTTAATTAATTCTCTCATTCCTCCTGGATATGCTGGCATTTTTTCGACCTTTAAAAAAGGACAAAGAGATTCTTCATCTGTTGGCAAACAATCACATACACTAAGTGTTTTGTAAAATCTACAATCCTTTGGAAGAAGGTCTGGCACAATCTCGTCTTCTTTTGTCCATATTATATGGTTATAAGCGGCAATTTGTTTTCCCGATTTACCATCAATCTCTAATACCTCATATTCACGTTTATCTTTTGTATACATACTATAAAACCGAACAATCCATTTGGAATTCTCTTTGTCTATTTCAACGTGATTGGCATTCCATCTCATTCTGTCATTCAATAATTGATAAGGAGTGTACTCATAACCTTTATCATGGTCAATTGTTTGTATTAGTTCTCCTCTTTGATTGTACACATATTCTTTACCTATATAAAATCCATATTTTGATTTCATCGCTTTTCGTTGCAGACTGCCATCCAAATAATATATCTTTTGAATATAAAATTCACCCTCATGTATAAATTCAATTTCAAAAAAAACAGGTATATTGCCATTCTCACAATCTTCAACCACAATTCCAGACAATCGTTTTAGCATACCAGTGGAATCAAAATCAACAGAAAGCAATGATAAACTATAGTAATAATCCAAAAAATCACCAGAAAGTAATGATGAATTATAATAATACGAAAAATCAAAAAAATCGAATTTGAGAAACTTACATTGAGACCGTCTTGTTATTATTGAATAATAATTCCTTAATGAATAATTATATTCATGTTGGGGTGATATAATCGGCGGATTTTCATATAATTTAAGTTTTTTGTTCTTTATTAAATCTGCCGCCGTCCGCTCATTGATTGTTGCATGTTTTATTGTACGTATGAGTTTTCCCTGCTCGTCATATAGATATTCGTTGCCTATACTGAGTCCATCCACCGAACAGATTTTCTTTCTTTTTAGTCCATCGTTTGGATAAAACTCCTTATACACATAAATCCTACTATTCAAAAATCTTCTGCCATATACGTTGTTGAACAAAAAGCCAAAATATTCCCTTTTCCCATCATAATAGTAATATGAGCCATCTTTATAATAGTTATACGTGTTATAGAAATAATTATTTATTGCTTTTATACTATCAGCATGTTCTTTTGTTACAACACATGGAAACATGGAACGGTCAAGCACTTCGTAGGCAGAAGACAATTGAGGGATATTTTTGTATTCGGGAATTATCTGTGCTTCCGCAAAAAACGGCAACAAAAGCATCAACACCAATATTTCCCCGATTCCCTTCATTATTTATCTAATTTAAAATAAATTGGTACCAAATAATATACATTCACTTTTTCTCCATGTCGCTCTCCAGGTGTAAAGGGTTTTAAGTGAGGAATAACCTCCAATGCAGCAGAATCCAATACATGAGCGTGTGATAATATAATTTTGGGCTTAGTTATTTGCCCTTCTTTATCTACAACAAAACGAACGAAAACATACCCTTGTATGCTATCTTTTTTTGCATCTTCGGGATATACCAAGTTTTCATATATGTCTTTTAATAATTCTTCATATCCTCCAGGATATGCTGGCTTTTTTTCAACACGCTCCACATACACTGGTTCATCATCCTCAGATGGGTCAATACACATATATTCTTTCTGTGCTTCCGCAAAAAACGGCAGAAATAAGAAACAAAAAATTATGGACAGAAAAAGCCTCATATTCAAAAATTTAGGTAAATATAACAAAAATCATTTCAAATAACCGATAACTTTGTAATAATATGTGTTGGATTGGAAAATAAACTATATTTGCAATAAAATTAAGACTATGAACACATTACTTTTTTTAGGCTCTATCGGGTTTCAAGAAATTTTAGTCATCGCACTTATCGTGCTGCTGTTATTCGGAGGAAAGAAAATTCCTGAGTTGATGAAAGGCCTTGGCAAGGGTGTCAAGAACTTCAAAGACGGCATGAACGGCGCCGATGCGACCACCGAAAAACCAATAGAGCACGATGACGAAAACAAACAGTAACGAACTGTCGTTCTGGGAACATCTTGACGAACTGCGCTCCTGCATAGTTCATATTTTTGTGGCAGTTCTGCTCTGTGGAATTGTTGCATTTTGTTTCAAAGATTTCGTGTTTTCAATAATATTGGCACCTAAGAATGCCGACTTTGTCACCTACAACCTATTCAAAGGCTTGGGAGCATCGCTGTCGGATTTCAACATACAACTGATTAACACCGAATTGGCACAGCAATTCCTGGTACACGTTAAAATATCATTCTTCGTCGGTGCACTCGTCGTATCGCCGTACATACTTTTCTCTCTTTTCAAGTTCGTACTTCCTGCCCTCTATTCAAGCGAAAAGCGCGTTGCCCTGAAAGCCGTCGTGAGCGGGTACATAATGTTCATTGTAGGCGTCTTGCTTTCCTATTTTCTCATTTTTCCGCTCACGTTCCGATTTTTAGGAACATATCAAGTCAGCGAAGAAATTGTGAACTACATTTCGCTCACGTCGTACATTGCCACGCTGCTTACGCTCTGTCTGTTGATGGGACTTATGTTTGAACTGCCGATTTTATGTTGGATTTTGGCACGGTTAGGATTCATCAATGCCGATTTCCTCAAAACATATCGTCGCCACGCAATCGTCGTGATTTGCATCGCGGCAGCAATCATCACTCCTACTGCCGACGCGTTCACGCTGTTCGTGGTCGCAGTGCCAATATACCTGCTATACGAGGTAAGCATAGCGGTTGTAAAATAATACACTTTCTTCGAAACACAAACATATCCCCTTTGTGTCCCAATATCAAAATTATATTACCGAATTTCCAATAAAACCACATTTTCAACGTGTTGCGTATGTGGAAACATATCAACGGCACGTGATTTCTTGATTATGTATGCTGTAGAAAGTGCTTGTAAGTCACGGGCTTGCGTTGCAGGATTACAACTCACATACACAATTCGTTTTGGCATAGCGCGTAATATGGTTTCAACCACATCTTCGTGCATACCGGCTCGTGGAGGGTCGGTAATAATGACGTCGGGGTTCCCGTGTTTCGCAATGAAAGCATCGTTTAGGATGTCTTTCATATCGCCAGCATAAAACAAGGCGTTGGTGATATTGTTGAGTTGAGAATTGATTTTTGCATCTTCAATTGCTTCAGGAACGTATTCAATTCCAATGACTTGCTTCGCATTTCGTGCGACGAAATTTGCAATAGTTCCCGTTCCTGTATATAAATCGTAAACTAACTCGTTACCAGTAAGTTGTGCAAATTCACGGGCTATTTTATACAATTCGTATGCTTGTTTGGAATTTGTCTGATAAAACGACTTCGGGCCAACTTTGAATTGTAGATTTTCCATTTCTTCAATGATGAAATCTTTTCCGTAAAAGG
>JAEEQV010000086.1:0-8495 GCA_016285445.1 Bacteroidales bacterium | reverse complement strand
TCAAATGGATTTTGAAGAGGCTAAATCGTTTGTGCCAACTGTTATTTTCCCCGATACCACAACAAACAAATTAGTATAACATGAACAGCAGCGTCTCAAAAACAATCACTTCCATTGTTTTTGCAGCTATCGCTGTGGGATTGCTCATTCTTGTTTTCAAAGACGTTGACTTATCTTCAATGTGGGACGACATAACTCGTGCCGATTTCCGTTGGATAGCATTGGCGCTTTTTTTCGCGATGATAGCCTACGTGTGCCGTGCCGCTCGATGGAATCTGCTCATAGAATCCACGTGTGAACACAAACCATCGCTTCACAATGCTTTTTGGTCGGAAATGTTCGGTTACTTTGCAAACTTGGCATTTCCTCGTATTGGAGAAATCACCCGTTGCGGAGCACTCGCCCGTGCCGAGAAACTGCCCTTCGACACTATTTTGGGAACGGTCATAGTGGAACGTGCATTCGACGTACTCATAATGTTTGTGCTGATGATTGCCGTTTTTTTTATACAATTTGACTTCTTCGGCTCGTTTATCGTTGACAAAATCCTTACTCCCACAACGTCGCGTTTTTCGTCGTTCAGCATTGTTACCATGCTGATTCTGTTGGGAATAGTTGTGCTGATTCTATTGACATTTTATGTATTACGAACGAAAAAAAATGTGGTAACGGATAAAATCACCTCATTCGTAAAAGGAATGATTGACGGCGTGAAATGCGTGTACAAATTAGAAAAACGTTGGCAATTCTTGGGTTACACGTTTTTAATGTGGTTTTGCTACTGGCTCATGACATGGGTGGTATGTTTCTCAATACCGCAAACAGCACACTTGGGTATGGCCGACGGATTATTTTTGTTGGTTGTAGGAAGCATAGGAATGGCTGTTCCTGTACAAGGAGGCATTGGCGCATTTCATTACATCGTTGCACTGGCACTGACCATTTATGGTCTTGATTTCGACAGCGACGGATTACTGTATGCGACGATTAGCCACGAATCGCAGCTGATAGTGGAAATTGTGTTGGGAATTGCGTCGCTATTTTTTGTATTTCGAAAGGTAGAAAATCGGATTGAATAATTGAATATGAACCATTTAGAATCTGTCATACAAAAAATCGTATCGTTTGATGATGCTTGTAACATTGTGTCAAAATGGAAATCGGAGGGCGAAAAGGTCGTCTTCACTAATGGCTGTTTCGACATTATTCACAAAGGTCACGTATTCTATTTGTCACAAGCACGAGAATTGGGGACGAAATTGATAGTAGGACTAAATACCGACGAATCAATTGCTCGGTTGAAAGGTCCCGACAGACCAGTGAAAGAACTTGAGTCACGTGCGCTCACGCTTGCAAGCTTCGAATATATCGACTTAGTGATTCCGTTTGGCGAAGATACGCCGTTGAAACTTATTTCCACGCTACTGCCCAATGTATTGGTAAAAGGGAGCGATTACGAGATAGCCAACATTGTTGGAGCCAAAGAAGTACTTGCCAATGGCGGAGAAGTCAAAACGATTGACTTTGTCGAAGGTTTTTCTTCAACGAATTATTTCAAAAAGTTGAAGAAATAGAATCTAAAAGTTCTTGCGTTCTCATAAATCCACAAATCTATTATAAATATAGACTTTATCATTACAAACTTTTTCTTGAAATGAACAAGTCAAGAAAACTGTTTTTCTACGAAAAACACGTAATTTGTTCTATGTTTTTACATTTTTCTTCAATTTGATTTCATTTTGAAATTAAATCTTGTTTATTTGCATAAAATTTTAAACTAAACACAAGGACAATTACAATGGCTTGTATCAACAATAATTTCTTAAAGATTCACGAAAGTTATCTGTTTACCGAAATCGCACACAAGGTAGCGAATTATAAGGCATCACATCCGGAAGCATCGGTTATTAGTCTAGGCATTGGCGACGTAACACGTCCTCTTTGCCCCACCGTTATACAGGCACTGCACAAGGCAGTTGATGAAATGGCAAGTGGAGAAACGTTTAGAGGTTACGGACCTGAGCATGGATATAAATTCTTAATACAGACTATAATTAAACACGACTACAACTCTCGAGGCATTTCGCTTGACGATGAGGAAGTTTTTATCAGCGATGGTGCGAAAAGCGACCTTGGTAATATTGGCGATTTGTTCGATTTTGGAAACGTGATTGCCGTGACCGACCCCGTGTACCCCGTTTACGTTGATTCCAACGTGATGGCTGGACGAGCAGGAATTATGGGGAAAGACGGACATTGGAGCAATATTGTGTATCTGCCTTGTTGCAGCGAAAACAAATTTGTGCCAGAACTACCCACAACTGTACCCGACATTATTTATCTCTGTTATCCAAACAATCCCACAGGAACAACCCTCACCAAAACGCAGTTGAAAGTTTGGGTTGACTATGCTCGGGAACACGGTGTGCTAATTTTGTTCGATTCGGCATACGAGGCATTCATTACCGAACCCGACGTACCACACAGCATATATGAAATACCTGGTGCAAAGGATGTAGCAATAGAATTTCGCAGTTTCTCGAAAACAGCAGGGTTTACGGGCTTACGCTGCGGTTATACGGTTGTACCCAAAACTGTGACAGCCTCGACATCCGATGGTTCTCGAATAGCATTAAACCACCTTTGGAATAGACGACAATGCACGAAATTCAATGGGACAGCCTACATCGTGCAACGTGCTGCCGAGGCAATCTATTCCGAGCAAGGACAAAAGGAAATCAAGGAAAATATCGCGTATTATTTACTGAACGCAAAAATCATTAGAGACGGACTATCTTACGAAGGAATGAAAGTGTATGGTGGCGTGAACGCGCCTTATATTTGGGCAAAAACACCCGATGGCGTAGATTCATGGAGCTTCTTCGACAAAGTGCTCACAAAATGCAACGTGGTTGTAACACCAGGCGTGGGATTCGGTCCACAAGGCGAAGGATATGTTCGATTAACAGCCTTCGGCAGTCGTGAAAACTGCGTGGAAGCGGTAAAACGATTTGCAAAATTGTAATTGTAACTGTAATTTTATTTCATCAATTTGCGGAATGACTTCTTCGCAAATTTCGGAAAATCTCTTTTTTCGCCCCAGAAATTTTTGCCAAGGCATTTTGTAGCAGCATTCTTCATTCCTCCGCCAACGCAATCCATTCGGCTTGCCGTCTTGGAAAAGAATGTAAGTCCCTCTATCATTGGTTTTTCCGATTTTGGGAAATAGCCGCCTTCCACAGCAATTTTTCTATTCTCAAGAATCAAGTCGTTCAAAGGCATTCTTACCGGACAAATGCTTGCACAGTTTGCGCACAACGAACACGCACTGCAAAGATGTGCGAACTGATCAAAACCACGCAAATGTGGCGAAATCACTGTTCCGATTGGCCCTTGATATGTGGTATCGTAGGTGTAACCACCAATGTTCTTATAAATAGGACAAGCGTTCAAACACGCTCCGCAACGGATACACGACAAGGCAACACGAAACGTGTCTTGCTTATACAATTGTGTACGACCATTGTCGAGCAAAATCACGTACATTTTTTCCGGACCATGAGATTCATTTGCTCTTTTCGGACCGCTAAACACCGAAGAATATGCCGTAATTGGCTGACCTGTACCGTTTTGAGCCAAATGAGGCCAAAGTAAGCCCAAGTCTTTATATGAAGGAATTATTTTCTCAATTCCCGCAATGGCAATCTGAATTTTAGGGAAAGATGTTGACATCAACGCATTTCCCTCATTTTCGGTAACGGCAATGGCACCCTTGTCGGCAACAATGAAATTTGCGCCAGTGATACCAGCGTCGGCAGCAAGATATTTTTCCCGCAATTTTGCACGGGCAAGCATAGTCATTTCCTCAGCAGAACTTTCCAACGGGAATCCGAAATGTTTGTTGAACAACTCTGCTACATCGGCTTTGGATTTATGCATTGCAGGTGTCACAATATGATATGGCTTTTCACCAGCAAGTTGCACGATATATTCGCCCAAATCCGTTTCAACCGACTCTACGCCGATTTTTTTCAGATTCTCGTTTAACTCGATTTCTTCCGTCGTCATCGACTTACTTTTGACCACGGATTTCACGTTGTTTTCCTTGAAAATCTCCGTTATATAAGCAATAGCGTCATCGGCAGTACGAGCCCAAAGGACTTCGCCACCGTGAGCGGTAAAATTCTTTTCAAACTGTTGTAGATATTCCGACAAATGTTCGAGCGTGTGTCGCTTTATAGCGGCAGCTTTGTCACGGGCAGCCTCGCGATTCTGGTAGCGGGCAGAACCTTTTGCCACAGCGGCGTAATACTTGCCCATATTGAAACGTATCGTCTTCCGATGTCTCTCGTCAAAAGCGACACGTGCGGCATTTATCCTAAATTTTTTAGCTCTTTGATTGCCCATATCTTACAAATCAATTTTGTTGACTCTGTTGACGTGTCTGCCACCTTCAAATTCAGAGTTCAGGAACATTTGAACAATTCTCCATGCTTCTTGAGCAGGAATGAATCTTGCAGGCAAGGCACATACGTTTGCGTTGTTGTGAGCACGAGCCAAACGAGCAATTTCCTCGTTCCAACAAAGAGCCGAACGAACGCCTTTGTGCTTGTTCACCGTCATATTCACACCGTTGCCAGAACCGCATAAAACCAAACCAACCGAATACGTCCCATTGCTGATTGCCTCACCAACCTTGTGGGCAAAATCGGGATAATCGACCGAAGCGTCGGAATTTGTTCCGTAATCAACTATTTCATACCCTTCTTGCAACAATTGCTTCTTGATGAATTCCTTCATCTGAAACCCAGCGTGGTCGCAAGCCATTGCTATCGTTGTTTTTTCCATTTTCCCTAAATTCTTTTGCGTTACAAAGATAGTTTTTTTTTAGATGTCTTTTTAATGACACCAAAAATAAAACAAAAAAGGTATGTCAATTATTTGTAGAGACGCGCCATGACACGTTTCTACGGATAAATCATCATTATTTCACCACCTTCACCGTTTCACCCTCGACAGTTACAAAATATACACCTGATTTCAAGTTCTTGTTTGCTATTTTTTGTCCCATAATTGTGTAAACAAACGCCGGTGCTTCGCCGTTGACCATAATTTGGTTGTTTACGATAGCGACTACATGCTCTTTGGCAACATAGGGAACAACGGTTTTTATACACTCTAAATGGTAACCGTTTTCCGCCATACGAGTTAGTTTTTCCTCAGTTGTGCCATTCAGTAGTTCTGGATAGCCATTAAAATAGATACGGAAATAGGATTCCATCGCCTCGCACGGGACATACATATAGACATCAGGCACTGCACCCATAATAAGATGATCAAACGCGAAGAACGGACATTCTTTTGATTTTATTACTAATTCTGTCAAGGAAGAACATTTAACAAAACAATAATCTTCTACGTCTGTTACAGATTCCGGAATTGTAAGGGTTGGGAGTTTTTTACATCCGCTAAAGGCATGATTCTTTATATATTTAACACCTTCGGAAAGGGTAACAGAAGTCAGATTTGAGCAATCCTCAAACATTTCTTCTGATATTGTCGATACGCTACCAGGAATAGTTACCGAAGTAAGATTTTTACAATTTTTGAAAGTACCTACGGGAACACTAACAACCCCTTCAGGAACATTGGCAACCATTCCAGTACCAATATAACTGGCAATTTTTGTCTTTTCCGTATCGAAATAAAAGAAATCTCCGTCAGCAATGCCATTTACCACAGCGGCACACCACGGACTTCCTTCGGCAGACCCCGAATACACAACATTTTTTATACCTAAAAATGCACAATCGCCAATCGTTGTTACGGTTTCAGGCACTTCAATTATCTTCATATCACAGCCTGAAAATGCGCTCGAACCGATAGAAACAACACTTTGAGGAATCTTTACACTCTGTAACTTACTTCCCCAGAAAGCATCATCGCCGATAGAAACGACTCCTTCAGGGATAGTGACGGAAGCAATCTTGTCTCCCTTGTATGCAAACGCATAAACGCCAATAGATACCACACCATCGGGGATAACGACATCGCTACTATGACCTATATAATAAGATATTTCCTTTTTTTCAGCATCGGAATAAACATAATCGCCATCAACAACTCCATTTACTGTTTGTGCTCCCCACGGGCTTCCTTCAGCCAAACCCGAATAATAGATATTCTTCACGTCGCTGAATGCCAAACGTCCAATAGAACTTACACTTTCGGGAATAGTTATAGAAACAATATCATAATCTAAAGACGAACAAAAGGCAAATTCCCCAATAGAAGTTACACTCTCGGGAATAGAAACGGACACGAGTTTTTCACAGAAACCGAAGGCTTCATTTCCTATTGAAACAACGCCATCAGGTATAACAACCGACGTAATATTAGAATAAGCAAATGCTTGCTTCCCAATAGTAGTAACGCCAATAGGGACAGTCACCTCGCTGCTTTGACCTACATACGCAGAAAGAACACTTTTTTGCTCGTCGGAATAAACAAAATCTCCGTCAATTATGCCATTTACCGTAACGGCTCCCCACGGACTTCCCTCGGCTGAGCCCGAATAATGTATATTTTTCACACCTCGAAACGCATTAGTTCCAATAGAAGTTACACTTTTGGGAATAGTCAGCGATTTCAATCTCGTATCATCAAAAGCATTTTCTCCAATAGAGACGATACTTTCTGGAATAGAAACAGATGTCAGTTCAAAACCAGAGAAAGTTCTATTTGCTATCGCATTTACCGTATAAGTAATATTGTTATGCTCGATTGTTGACGGAATAACCACATCACCCGAATAAGGCGCCCACGAATCAAACAAAAACCCGCCACACCGATAATCTCCCCACGATGGTTCAACGACGGAAACAGTTCGTTCATCTTCAGAAATGATTTCATACCACAGGCCATTACACAAGAATTCCTGCGCTTGCATACATCCCCACACAAATAGAAGGATTACAGTCAAAGATTTTTTCATGTAATTTTATTTTAGTTAATTTTAGCAAATATAGTCGTTTTTATACTACAAAACAAAAACTCATTCTACATTTTATGTTTTTTCAAAACAGTTTCTTACTTTTGTGTCAAAGCATTGTTTATGAAGAATTTATTTCTGTTTTTTACGATAGTATTGCTTTCAGTTTCGTTGCATGCACAGGAAATTGCGTATTACAACGGACAAAAAGTGGAGGCAAAAACCGTAATCTTCAAATATAAGACAAACACGTTGAAAAGCGCGTCAATGCACGATTCGCAGGTTCCCAAAGCAGAACTGTTTTCGTTCCTTCAATCAATTGATGCAAGCACGCCTACACAAAAATTCCCGCAGTCAAAGCAACCCAAGGATTGTGAAAACTGCGTTGACATAAGTCAAATTCACAGTTTTACGTATTCGGCCGACGTTTCTCTTGAAAAAGTCATTTCCCAACTCAACAAATTCGACTGCATTGCTTACGCCGAACCGTCGTACATTGGCGAACTTTTAGGAATCGTCCCCAACGATACGGAATACGAGAAAGGAAACCTTTGGCATCTGAATACGTGCAAAGTGCTTGACGCATGGGAAGTTGAGGAAGGCGACACAAATGTCGTTGTCGCCATTGTTGACGGAGGAATCGACATTCTGCAAAAAGATTTGATAAATAAGATTGCATACAACTTTGACGACCCCATCAACGGGAAAGATGACGACGGCGACGGCTACATCGACAATTACCGCGGGTGGGATATGGCAAACAACGACAATAATCCTTCAAGTTCCGCTACGGAACACGGCACCTACGTTGCCGGCATCACAAGTGCCGAGGTCAACAACGAATTTGGGACTGCCGGTGTTGGCTACAAAACAAAATTTTTGCCGATAAAAGTCTGTAGAGACGGGGCACAAACCATTAGCAGCGGTTACGAAGGCATTGTGTATGCGGCAAACCAAGGTTGTCAGGTTATCAACTGCTCGTGGGGCGACGAATCGGGCTCAAAATATGGTCAAGATATTGTAGATTATGCAACATTTAACTGC
The DNA here is from genome assembly GCA_016285445.1 of Bacteroidales bacterium. Lineage (GTDB taxonomy): Bacteria > Bacteroidota > Bacteroidia > Bacteroidales > UBA1715 > UBA1715. The sequence continues at coordinate 460 of JAEEQV010000086.1, read as the reverse complement.
AATTCGCTCGTTGTTGCCGCGGCAGGAAATTCGGCGGCAAAAGCGTTGTATTATCCCGCCTCGTATTCTAACGTTCTCAGCATTGGCGGTACCGTCATTGGCGACTACGTGTGGGCAGATTCGCAACAAAAAGGATCGCAATACAATCACTATGTTGACGTATGTGCGCCTGCCAAAGGGTATTATTCCATTGCGAACAACGACAAAGTAATAGCCATGTCGGGAGGAGGCACATCGTTCTCGGCTCCGATAGTTTCCGGCATTGCCGCGCTGATTAAAAGCAAATACCCCGACTATTCGGCGGTACAAATTGGCGAATTGCTCCGCGTAACGTGCGACAATCTTTATGAACTTAATTCCGAAGAAAAATATCAGGACAACCTCGGCAGTGGTCGGGTAAATGCCTATAAAGCCCTTACCAATACGACAACACCAAGTCTTCGCATTTCCGAATATTGGT
>JAEEQV010000085.1:0-8526 GCA_016285445.1 Bacteroidales bacterium | reverse complement strand
CGTTAACTGCGAATGTGTCGTAGTCGCCGGATGGATTACCAAAGATTTCACATCGGCTACATTAGCCAACAAACTAAATATCTGAAGATTGTCGATAAATTTCCAAGCAGCTTCCTGTCCGCCTTCAATTTCAAAAGTGAAAATACTTGCTCCACCGTTCGGGAAATATTTTTCATACAAACTATGATTTGGATGATTAGGAAGCGAAGGGTGGTTAACTTTCTTAACAAGTGGATGACTATTCAAGTATGCAACAACTTTCTTCGTGTTTTCAACGTGTCGGTCCAAGCGAAGTGAAAGAGTTTCAACACCTTGTAAAAGTAAAAATGCGTTGAATGGGCTGATAGCGGCACCTTGGTCGCGAAGCAAAATTGCTCTAATGTAGGTGACAAATGCAGCCGGGCCAACAGCGTCGGCAAATGAAATGCCGTGGTAACTTGGATTTGCATCGGCTATAGGAGCAAATTTGCCTGCTTTTTTCCAATCGAATTTTCCACTATCGACAATGATACCGCCAAGAGTTGTTCCGTGACCGCCCAAGAATTTCGTTGCCGAGTGAACGACGATATCTGCTCCGTGTTCGATAGGACGAATAAGGTACGGCGTTCCGAACGTGTTGTCAATTACCAGCGGAATATTGTTTTTGTGAGCAATTGCCGCAATGGCGTCAATATCGGGAATATCGCTATTCGGGTTTCCAAGTGTTTCAAGATAAATAGCTTTTGTGTTTGGTTTGATTGCATTTTCAACTTCACTCAAATTGTGAGCATCGACAAATGTCGTATCAACACCGAATTGACGCAACGTGTGTCCCAACAAGTTAAACGTACCGCCATAAATTGTTTTCTGAGCCACAATGTTGTCACCACTTTGAGCCAACGCCTCAATAGTATATGTAATTGCAGCCGCACCCGAAGCGAGAGCCAATGCCGCAACGCCACCTTCAAGAGCCGCAACACGACGTTCTAAAACATCTTGTGTAGAGTTTGTTAAACGACCATAAATATTTCCCGCATCAGCCAAGCCGAATCGATCTGCTGCGTGTTTTGAATTATGAAATACATACGACGTTGTCTGATAAATTGGAACTGCACGAGAATCCGAAGTAGGATCTGCTTGTTCTTGACCAACATGTAACTGTAATGTTTCGAATTTTAACTGTCTCTGTGCCATAATAACCTCCGTTTTTACTATTTTGTACTGTTTCTAATAATTTGACAATGCAAAGATATAAAATAAAACATATAAACCTATAGGTTTGGTAGGTTATTTTACAATATTTTTTCTAAATCATTGATAATCAATAAGAAAAATTTTCCCTCTTTGGAAAAAATAATAAGACATTACGTAGAATATAATGTATATCATTCCTCAATTCCCAAGTGCTTAAAAGAAAAAAAGGTGGATTTTTATGACAAAACCTATGTTAGTAGCATTTTTGTACAAGAGATAAGGCTTCTTTCGCTGCTTTTACATCGTGAACACGAAGTATGTGAGCCCCTTTTTGTAATGCAATGGTATTGAGTACGGTTGTCCCGTTCAAAGCGTCTTTGACTGTACAATCTAACACGGCACGAATCATTGATTTACGAGAGATGCCGACCAGAACGGGGTATTGTAAATCGACAAATCTCTGTAACTGTTTCATCAGTTCATAGTTTTGTTCAACCGTTTTCCCAAATCCGAATCCGGGATCCACCACAAATTGAGAAATGCCACATTGTTTTGCGACTACAATTTTCTCTTTAAAAAATTGTAATATGTCTTCAACAACATCGTCGTATTGTGGACGAATCTGCATTGTTTGCGGTGTTCCTTGCATGTGCATACACACGTAAGGAAGTTGTTTCTCGCCTACGTAACGGAACATTTCCTTGTCGAAACAACCACCCGAGATGTCGTTTACCATAAATTCACCATATTCCTCGTATATGGATTTTACAACGGAAAGACGAAACGTGTCGATAGAAACATTGACATCGGGAAAATGTTTTGCTATGATTTTCAAAGCAGTATGAAGTCGTGAAATTTCTTCTTGTTCCGTAACATTTTCTGCTCCTGGACGGGTTGAATATGCACCTATGTCAATAATATCGGCACCTTCTGATAACATTCCCGTAATTCTTTCGTGTATGGTTTTTTCTGAATTATATGCTCCACCATCGTAAAAAGAATCGGGCGTGACGTTGAGGATTCCCATTATTTTCGGAGAATCGTATGACAAGATATTCCACTTCATTGCCCTGCTATTTTAAACTTGAATATTGATTTTGCCAATCGGGGTCTTGCGAGTCTTTTACTAGTTTCCACATATCGTCACCGTACAAGAATTGGTCAATTTTTGAATAATGATAATTGCGGTTTAGGAAACTCCATTGTGCCTCACTTGGAGTGAAATCTCGACCGGCCCAACCCTTTTCTTGGTTGCCGTCGTAGGGATATTCCGCATAACGTAGTTTCCATAAGTTTTCAAACGATTGCCACATAATTTCTTTTTCTTCCAAAAAGTTTTTCTTGTCGGGGTTTGCTTTTGAAATAGTTTGACCAGTGGCTTGTTGAATAAATTGTTCCCGTGAAAGCCATGTAATTTTTTCTTCTCCCGTTGATTTTATTTGAATAAATCCATAACGGACAAAACCAGTGTAGGTAGTCATAAGACTTATGCCAAAATAGCCTGTGACTGTAACTTTTAGCTCTGGGTTGTTCTCTTTGCGAACAAATATATTATTGTCTTGACCAAGACTCGACAATGAGAAGAGTAACAAACACACAATAATATGTATAAATGCTCGTTTCATAGAAAAAATTTTTACGAAAATAACTAAAAATCAGTGGTTCCCAAAATTTATGCCATTTTTTTGTTCTGGTACGAAATTTGATATATCTTTGTAAAACTAATTAAAATTAAATTCTATGAAAACAGTTTTTAGATTTACAGCAATTGCACTTTGTGCATGTCTTTCATTCTCAGCATGTAAGAAAGACAAAGGTGATGACAACGGAGAGATAAAAAACTCTACCAAATCAGTTGAACAGAACAAGGCAGACATTCAACAAGCCGGTATCGACTTGTCGAAAGAACTTGATGCAATGAAAGATGGCAAAGCTTTCAACGCTCTTCTTCAATTGGCAAATCTTCAAAAGAACGGCGAATTGAAAAGCTATGTGTTGAAATCAACTGACGTTGATGCAAAATTGAAAGGTTTCAATGAATCCGAAGAATTGGATGAATTGGCAAACACAATTGAAGAAATGTCGGGTGCGTATGAATGGGACGCTGCAAAAGGCGAGTTTACAAAAACAGGTGATAAAACCAATGCTGTAAGCTACAAATTCCCATACAGTAGCAAATCAACAAGCAACGACTGCGAAGTTGAAGCTACCGTTGGCTATGCAAGCAATATAAAGAATATGCCTGCAAACGTTAACTGCTCTTTGAAGATTAACGGAACAGAATGTTTGAATCTTTCTTATGTAGGTACATTCTCAAACGAAGGTTATCCAAACTCGATAACAGAAACAATGACGGTTGACGACTACTCATTGAGTACAAACTACACTCGTTCAAATTCAGATCTTAAAGTTAGCGTTTCATTCTTGCACGGAACAAAAACGTTGTTGAGCGTAAGCAATACCATTGAAGGAAACTTGACTGACGAGAACTTCGACAAACTTATGGCCGACTTCTCTCGTGACGATGACGAGGTTGACGGTGCAGATGTAGAAACTGACGATGCAACAGATTACGATTTATATACAAACGTCCTTTCAAAAATCACGTTCTCTACACAAGTGATGAACTTCAAATTCGTAGGTTCTGCCGCTACAAAAAGTATTGCTGAACTTTCTAAGAAAATCGACGAAAGAGAACCAGCAACACAAGCAGAAGTCCAAGCTTTGGTTGACGCTGCCAACAATGCTATTGACTGCTACGTATTGAATGTTTCTGAAAACGCTAAAATTGCAAGCATTAAATTGTTTGTTGTAAAAGACGAATACGATGAAACAGCAGAAAGATACGAGGCAGAGCCAATGTTGGTATTCCCAGATGAATCAAAGATGACGTTTGAAGACTACTTCAAAACAGGATTCAACGAAGTTGGCAAGGCATTCGAAGATATGGCAAAAGATTTCCAAGAAGCATTGGAACAATATGATTTGATTGGTAGTGATGATGGTGGCGAACCAATTATTGACGATAACTATCAACCAATCGACGGTGTTACTGAAGGATAATTGATTGTGTTGTAGAGACGATGTGCACATCGTCTCTACGATGACATCACGGAATTGTATTATTGTAGAGACGTCATAGTATGGCGTCTCTACTTATTTTATGATGATTTGTCGTTGGACGCTGTTCATTCCTGTCCAAACCCCTAAACCGCCTTTAATGTTCGATGGCAGATTCGAGCCGTTGGAAAACGGATTATTGTAACCTTGCTGATTGTCGTACACACGCCAAAATTCTCCTGGTATGGCGTCAAGAACAGATACTTTCACGGTTACCGTGTCGTCAATGGCATAAAACGTTGTTGTACTCGTATCCATAAAATTCTCTGGACCCGCCGACAATTCCACCAAAATTTTTGAGCCGAAGGTTTCATCGCTATAGGTAGAGAAAACAATGGGATAAAACGTTTGTTGCCGTTGGGTACGGGTAAAGAACTTATAATAATGCACCTCATCGGGAGCAATTCTATTGATAGAAAGCAACACGCTTTTGTGCAACGTATCGCCAGAAATATCCATACAATACAAACTGTCGATTTCTGCCTGTACTGAAGGAACGGTCGTTTCCGCCGTTACCGTGTCGCCACGATAAATCACCTCGAGATTATATGTCTCACCCGGTTTGCCTGTCATTAACGATGATGAATAATAATAAGGAGGGAAAAGTTTCTCGTCTTTCTTGAACGTAAGCACCTCGCGTTCAGAACCTGTTGTAACAACGACTTTTGCGTATGAATTGATAAAATCCTTGTAGTTATCCTCCCCTATTTCGTCGTTGATGGAAAACGGAAAAGTGAGGAAGACCTTTACCAACTGATTTGCTTCTACATACCCTTCAACAACAATAGGAGCCGTTTTCTCGGTATCCCTGAACTCGTCGGAGCACGAAAGGCAAAAGAGTAGTACTATAAAAACAAGAGATTTCTTCATCATAACAAGTGAAACGTTAATGAAATAGCAGGCAAAATGGGGAACAAACCCGTTACATTTTTCTCTACACTATATAGTTTTTCCGACGATTGCTTTGCGTCGTACGAGATAAAATACGGATTATTCCTGTTGTAGGCATTATAAATGGAGAATTGCAAGTGTGCGTCAACCTTGTCTTTTATAAACCACTGATAATCAGCACTTAAATCCAAGCGATGATAGGCTGGCATACGGGAATTGTTCATTGCTCCGTAATGCTGTACAAGATTTCCCGCTATGAGATACATTTCCGACAACTCGGAATATGCTTTCCCACTGGTATACATCCAGAAAGCGGCAAATTTCCATTTCTTCGAATCGGTCGTATATGATAACGTGACTGTAGCGTCGTGCGGGCGGTCGAACGTTGCCGGATACCAATAATTGTCGTTCAATTCGGCAAATTTTCGCAACGTTCTTGAAAAAGAATACGATGCAGACCATTGGAACTGCCCCTGTTTTTTTGCGACCGACAACTCCGTGCCACACGCAAATCCTTTTCCTGTGGTAATTCTGTCATAGAAATTGTGCGTATAAATATCGGTGAAACAATCCTTAAATTCCACAAGATTGTTCAAATGCTTGTAAAACAAACTCACAGACGTTTCGTACACATTTGACGAGAAATTTTTGAAAAATCCTATGCTACATAAAATTCCCTTTTCAGGTTCGAGATTTTCTGAAGCAGGAAACCAAATATCGGCAGGCAATGCCGACGAAACCATGGAAACCAAGTGGAGATTCTGCGTTTCCCGCGAAACCGACGCTTTGACCGAAGCATCGGAAGAAAACATGTAACGTGCCTGTATTCTTGGGCTTACGCTTAAATTCATATACGTAAGCGAGTCATTTTTTGAATACAAGGATGTTCGCAAACCGACAACAATATTGAATCGATCGGAAATATCAATGTTATCTTCGACAAATAATGAAAAATCGTTGGAACGACACGACTCAGGATTGTTTATCGTTCGTTTTTCCGTATCCAGTTGTAAATTGATGTCGCCCAAATTAAACTGTTGCACTAGATTTTCGGCACCGAACGAGAACAGATTTTTTCCAACCCTTTTATTGGTAACGCTCCGAACGTCAAAGTTGGAAATGCCCGTTTCCGTTGCCATTGAGAAATAACTTTGCAGCATTTCGAATGAAAAGAAATAGTGCGAATATGAAAAAGAGGTGGAAGTGACAAAATTATTCTTTGACGTATGGAGCCAATTCGCCGTAAGAGCAGAATTACCCCAGCCAACAGTGTTTTCAGTCAGCGGAGGTTTGCTGTCTTTCATAAAGAAATGGTCTTTGCCCGTATAAGCCGAAAGAGTGAACGTATTGCGAGGATTTCCATTGAACAAAATCTTTGCGTTTGCATCGTAGAATCCGAGTTGGGGCGCGTTTTCGCCAGGTGATATGATAGAATACACTAACGGCAAAATCAATGAATTCAGGTAGGATTTTCGTACCGAAAGTTGTGCGGCGAATTTCTTCCCCAAAGGCACGTTACACGCAAGTCGAGAGGAAATGAGCCCAAGCGAGCCGTCGCATTCAAACCGTTCTGTTGAAGGTTTTCGCGACGAAATTTGCAAGACCGACGACAATCGTCCGCCGTATTTGGCAGGAACTCCCGATTTGTAGAGCTTTGCATTTTCAATTATGTCGGGATTGAACACCGAGAAGAAGCCCAACAAGTGAGATGGATTGTACACAATCGCCTCGTCGAACACAATCAGATTCTGGTCTTGGCTACCTCCACGAACATAAATTCCTTGCATTCCCTCGAATTGCTGCACGCCGGCATTCGTAGAAAACGAGCGTATCACGTCTTGTTCGCCCATCAAAGCGGGGAGCGTCATCAATTCGGCCTTGGTAAGGTACACCTCATCACGAGCGAGTGTCACATTCTCGTCGTTTTTTCTTCCCGTGACGATTACCTCCTGCGTTTTGTAGGCAATAGGCCGTAGGCGAATCACAACCTTATCTGACGGCTTGTTTACAATCACCGTCGTGTCTTTATAACCGATAAAGGAAAACTCCACGCTATCGGGAAGCTTGCGCATATCATACGAAACCTTTCCTTTCTCGTCGGTTATCTGCACATTGTTGTTCGCATAAAACAAGACTTGTACACCAGCCAGCGGGCTTCGGGTTTCCGCATCATAGACTGTGGCCGTAAACGACTTCTGTCCCAACGTTTGAACCGCAATCAATAGAAATAGTATGTAAACTGCACGTTTCATTTCTTAACTCCATTTCCATAGACTTGGTTCCCTTCGTGAAAAATTATTTTTCTATCTCCTTGATATCCAAGAACAATTCATCCAACTGTTTCTGGTCGATTGCCGAAGGTGCATCAAGCATCACGTCGCGACCTGAGTTGTTTTTCGGGAACGCGATACAGTCACGGATGCTGTCCAAGCCTGCGAACAAGCTCACCCAACGGTCGAGACCGTAAGCCAAACCTCCGTGAGGTGGCGCTCCGTATTTGAATGCGTTCATCAAGAAACCGAATTGTTCCTGTGCCTTCTCAGGCGTGAAACCTAATATCTTGAAGATCTTTGCCTGCAACTGACTGTCGTGGATACGAATTGAGCCACCGCCGACTTCCACGCCGTTGATTACCATATCGTATGCATTGGCACGAACCGAAGCCGGGTCTGTGTCGAGCAACGGAATATCTTCGGGTTTCGGGCTAGTGAACGGATGGTGCATAGCCATCAAGCGGCCTTCCTCCTCGCTCCATTCGTACATAGGGAAATCTATCACCCACAAGCACGCAAATTTATCTTTGTCGCGAAGTCCGAGTTGATTTGCAACCTCAAGACGAAGTTCACACAATTGTTTGCGTGTCTTCATTGTATCGTCGCCACTCAAAATCAGGATTAAGTCGCCTGGCTCGGCATTAAATGCAGCTTTCATCTTTTGCAAGACATCTTGCGAATAGAATTTGTCAACGCTCGACTTTACATTTCCGTCGGCTTCCACACGAGCGTACACCATTCCTTTGGCACCAATCTGCGGACGTTTCACAAACTCAGTCAGTTGGTCGAGTTGTTTGCGAGTGTATGTTGCCGCACCTTTGGCACAAATACCGCCAATATATTCAGCATTGTCGAACACGCCGAAACCGTAGCCCTTGAGAATGTCCATCAGTTCCACAAACTTCATGTCGAAACGAAGGTCGGGTTTGTCGCTACCATAGTATTTCATAGCATCGTGCCACGTCATGCGTGGAAATGCTTCCTGAATGTCGATATTACGAATTGTTTTGAACAAATGTTTTGCCATTCCTTCGAACAAGGTGATAATGTCCTCCTGTTCCACGAAACT
>JAEEQV010000084.1:0-8526 GCA_016285445.1 Bacteroidales bacterium | reverse complement strand
GGCGATGTGATGGCTCAGTACAAACTTGGGACGGCGTATGAAGAAGGTTCTTGTGTTCACATAGATAATGAAAAAGCCGTCTTTTGGTATCGCAAAGCGGCGGAACAAGGAAATTCATCAGCTCAATGCAGTCTTGGAAGGATGTTCGATTACGGGTGCGGCGTCCCCGAAGACAAACAAGAAGCCGCCATTTGGTATCGTAAAGCCGCTGAACAAGGCGACGGGAATGCCCAAAACGATCTTGGCATATTGTTACTTTACGGAGAAGGCGTTCCAGAAGACAAATCAGAAGCCATATTCTGGTTTCGAAAAGCATCCGAGCAAGGGCTTAAAGAAGCTCAATATAATCTTGGTGTACGATACCTTTTTGGAGATGGTATTTCCGAAGACAAGCTGCAGGCCTTTACCTTGTTTCAAAAGGCAGCGGCACAAGGGTTCGCATCGGCACAATTCAGGCTCGGCAAGATGTATGATGACGGAGGCGTCGTTCCTGAAAACAAGACAGAGGCGGCAAATTGGTATCGCAAAGCCGCTGAACAAGGCGACAAGGAAGCCCAAAACAATCTCGGTGTTTTGTTCCTCAACGGAGAAGGCGTTCCACAAGACAAATCGGAAGCGGAATATTGGTTCCGCAAAGCTGCCGAGCAAGGGCTTGAAGCTGCTCAAAACAATCTCAACTTAATATTACAAGACAACCAAGAAACTCATGCTAAAGGGATAAAGTACATTATAAAATTGACGCAAATCATAAATCGTTTAAAAAAATTAAAATAAAAAATACAATGAACAGAATCAATCAATTATTTAAGACAAAGACCAACAATATTTTGAGTCTTTATTTTTGTGCAGGGGCACCAACGTTGGACGGAACTGTTTCGGTTTTGCAAACATTGGAACAACGAGGAATTGACATGGTTGAAATCGGTATTCCGTTCAGCGACCCTATGGCCGACGGTCCAGTTATTCAGACGGCGGCAACCAAGGCGTTGCGAAATGGAATGTCGCTGAACCTGTTGTTTTCGCAGTTGAAAGATGTGCGTAAATCAGTAAACATTCCGCTCATTCTGATGGGATATTTGAATCCTGTGATTCAATACGGCTTTGAAAACTTCTGCAAAAAATGTGTCGAAGTCGGCATTGACGGAATGATTTTGCCCGATTTGCCTTTCAAGGATTATATGGAGCAATATAAACCCATTGCCGACAAATACGATGTGCGTATCATAATGCTGATTACGCCCGAAACGAGCGAAGAACGTATCCGTTTTATCGACGAGCACACCGACGGCTTTATTTATATGGTTTCGTCGGCTGCAACTACGGGAGCGCAACAGTCGTTCAACGACGAGAAACAGGCATATTTCAACCGTGTTCACGCAATGAACCTCCGCAATCCGTTGATGATAGGTTTCGGCATTTCAAACAAGCAGACACTCGATGCAGCACACGCAAACGCGCAAGGAGCAATCATCGGCTCCAAGTTCGTACAACTGCTCGACGAAGCAAATGGCGATGCGGAAAAGGCGGTAGATCAGTTATATGAGAAGATTGGAAGATAAAATAGGTCTGTTTTAAACAATATTCGATATTTTTTTTTCAAACATATTGTACAAAAAGAAAAAAATGTATATTTGCACACCCATTTGGGTGGACTGTCGTATGGTGTAATGGTAGCACAACTGGTTTTGGTCCAGTTAGTCGAGGTTCGAACCCTTGTACGACAACGTAGGAATGCAACTTGTTTATAAAACAAGTTGCATTTTCTTTTTGGTACCATTAGGTTCTTTTGAGATTAATACACCACTAAATTCCGATGTATATGATTTTTTTTGTCCTACGTTTCCACAAGATTATATATTTATTATATTTGTAACGACAAAAATATATATCAAAATGCTTACACTTCAATTGATTCGGGAAAATCCCGAATTCGTAGTTAAAAGACTTGCTGTCAAGCACTTCGATGCAAAAGAAGCAGTCGAAAAAATAATTTCCTTAGATGAAAAACGTGTGTCAATTCAACAAGAATTGAATGCAAAACAAGCAGAAATAAATGCTTTGTCAAAAGAAATTGGTGCGTTGTTCGCTCAAAAGAAACTTGATGAGGCAAATGCGGCAAAAGAAAAGACAGGAGTATTGAAAGAGTCCATTAAGAACTTGGAACAAGAAATGTCAAACACTCTTGCCGAGTTGCAAAAAGTGCTTGTGTTGTTGCCAAACCTTCCTGCCGAAATTGTTCCCGAAGGAAAAACAGCCGAAGACAACGTTGTAGTAAAAATGGGAGGTACTATCCCTGAAAACGACAATCTTCAATGTCACTGGGATTTGGCTGAGAAATATAACCTGATTGACTTCGAACTCGGAAACAAGTTGACTGGTGCAGGATTCCCCGTGTATGTGGGCGTTGGCGCAAAATTGCAACGTGCGTTGATTTCATTCTTTCTTGATCGTGCAATCGCAGCCGGTTACAAAGAATATCAACCACCAATCATGGTGAACGAGGCTTCTGGTTACGGAACGGGTCAGTTGCCTGACAAGGAAGGTCAGATGTACTATGTCGGTCTTGACAATTTGTATCTGATTCCGACTGCCGAAGTTCCTGTTACCAACATTTTCCGTGATGTAATAGTGAAAGAAAGCGATTTCCCAATAAAATGTACAGCTTACACGCCATGTTTCCGTCGTGAGGCTGGTTCGTACGGGAAAGACGTTCGTGGTTTGAACCGTCTTCACCAATTCGACAAAGTGGAAATCGTTCGCATAGAACACCCTGCTCGTTCATATCAAGCGTTGGACGAAATGGTCGCTCACGTAGAATCGTTGGTACAAGCATTGCAATTGCCATATAGAATCGTTCGTTTGTGTGGTGGCGATATGAGTTTCACTTCGGCATTGACTTACGATTTTGAAGTATTCTCGGCTGGTCAGAAACGCTGGTTGGAAGTAAGTTCTGTTTCAAATTTTGAGACATATCAAGCAAATCGATTAAAATTAAGATATAAAGACGAAGCAACGAAAAAGACTGTGCTTGCTCACACCTTGAACGGAAGTGCGTTGGCATTGCCTCGAATTGTGGCTTCAATTATTGAAAATTATCAGACTCCTGAAGGCATTAAAGTTCCTGAAGTTTTGGTTCCTTATATGGGTGGTTTGACGATGATTAAATAATTTTTTATATTTGTATCGTTCAAAAACTCTTCTTATGCGAAAAGATTCAGATGCAAACGAAAATCTAAATGATGATTTGGATTTTTCTCCGAATGAAAGTGAAAAGACTTTCTACAATAATGGTAATTCTTCTGCAGACAACGAAGAACCATTGTTTCAGTTAATAGGGGAACCTTCAAATGTTGCTTCAACAGGTAAGGAAGAAGTACTAAATGAGGTTTCTCAAAAATCTGTGGTTGAAGAACCCCAGAGTGCACCCGTGCAAGCATCTGAGCCAGAGCAAGATGAGATAGATGAAATTTCCGACGAGGAGGAAGAAGAGGAACCGAAAAAACGCAAATGGTTATGGATTATTCTGTTGCTTTTGTTGTTGCTTCTTCTTTTGGGTGGCGGTATTTGGTATTATTTTACAAAAGTGAAACAAGCACCCGTAGAACCTCCTGTAGTTGTTGCTCAAGACACGGTGAAAGAAAAGCCACAACCTGAACCAGAACCTGAGCCAGTGATAGATACTATTCCTGAAGTTGTGGAGGATACGGTTGTAGAAGCACCCGCACCAAAGAAGGTGTATACTCCTGCACGTGTAGCAACGAAGAACAAAGTTCCTACAACGGGATGGTTGATTGGCTATAAGGCAACAGCTGATGAAGTTGAAGCCATCAAGATTGTTGCCGAAATGTCGTATGTTGATGGACTTCCGTGTGGATATTATTGGATAAACGACGCTCGTAAGGGCAAACCATTATTCAAGATATATGTTGGTCCATACAAGACTCGTGAGGATGTGGAAGCTGTGTTCCCGACTATAAAGGCTAAGGTTCCCGATGCTCATATCTTCACGGAAAATGCAGCAATGCAACAAGATTATAATGAACAAAAGAAAGTTTATACAGCAGAAGTAGAAGAAAAGTAATGAATGTTTTATTGTTAGGTTCAGGTGGACGCGAACATGCGTTGGCATGGAAAATTGCTCAAAGTCCTTTATTAGATAAACTCTACATCGCTCCAGGAAATGCTGGTACGGCACAAGTAGGAACGAATTTGCCTATTTCGGCAACGGCATTTGATGAAATAAAGAATGCTGTAAAAGAATATGCAATAAATCTTGTAGTTGTCGGTCCCGAAGATCCGCTTGTAAAAGGCGTTCATGATTTTTTCCTAAACGATGAGGAGCTGAAGTCAATTCCTGTGATTGGTCCTCAAAAATATGCGGCTACATTGGAAGGCAGCAAGGAATTTGCCAAGACATTCATGAATCGTCACAATATACCTACGGCAAAACATTTCACGGTTACTGCTGAAAATCTTCAAGATGGATTCGATTTTCTTGCGAAGCAAACTGCCCCGTACGTGTTGAAAGCAGACGGATTGGCTGCAGGCAAAGGTGTGCTGATTCTAAACGACTTGAATGAGGCTAAGTCGGAATTGGAAAATATGCTTAACGGCAAATTCGGCGCGGCAAGCAAGACTGTCGTGCTTGAAGAATGTTTGAAAGGCATAGAAATGTCGGTATTTGTCCTTACCGATGGCGAAGGATATGTGATTTTGCCAGAAGCGAAGGATTATAAACGAGTGGGAGAGCACGATACGGGTTTGAACACGGGTGGTATGGGGGCCGTTTCGCCAGTACCATTCGCTGACAAAAAACTCATGGAGAGAATTGAAAATGAGATTATTAAACCGACAATAGCAGGTTTGAAGGAAGACAATATTCCATACTGTGGTTTCATTTTCTTTGGTTTGATGAACGACAACGGAACGCCGAAAGTCATTGAATACAATGTTCGTATGGGTGACCCAGAAACCGAGGTTGTCATTCCTCGTATAAAATCTGATTTGTTGCAATTATTTGTTGCTGCGGCAAATAAAAAATTGTCACAAGAAAAGATAGAGATAAATCCATTCTCGGCAACGACGGTAATGGCTGTTTCTGGTGGTTATCCCGAGGCATACGAGAAAGGGAAAACGATTACGTTCAGCGAACAGTTCTCCGACAGCATCGTGTTCCATGCAGGCACGAAATTGGAAAACGGCGAAGTGAAAACTTCGGGCGGACGAGTGTTGGCAGTTACTTCGTTAGGCGAGAATAAAGATGCGGCATTAAAAATTTCATATAAAAACATTACCAAGATTCATTTTGATAAGATGTATTATCGACGCGATATTGGTCAAGATTTATAGTCGTAATGTTCCAGTTTTTACAAAAGAACACAACAATCAATTTTATCCTGCTCCCTATAGTAATTATATTATTATGGGGAACAAATCTGTTACACCCTCTGTTCATCCCGCATTATTACGACACGAATCCTATGGTCTTGTATAAGCCATTGATGGCAATTCAGAATTGGAATGCGTTGGCAGGGCAAATAGTGTCGCTGGTGATTTTGCTGATAAATGTCGTCATCATCGTCAGAGTCAATTCCATCACCCGATTGATTGAGAATAAGTCGGTTTTTTTCATATTTTTATTCATATTCCTTTCAGCAAGTTTGCAAGACTACAAACAGTTGAATCCGATGCAACCAGCGCTGACATTCCTGATAATAGGAGTGCAGTTGCTATTTAATATGTATAAAAATGAACACGAACTGAAAAAAATCTTCGAGGCTGGGTTTTGTTTTGCGATTGCATCGTTGTTTTATGCGCCGGCAATCTATTTTGCAATCTTGATTTTCATTGGTTTGGGAATGTTTGTTCCTTTTTACTGGCGACAATGGTTATCGGCATTGGTGGGGTTGTTGTTACCCTTTATATTGGTCTTGTCAATCGCATTCTGCTTCGACAATTTTATGTTACAGGTAACGACATTTTATGAGAATTTAATGGCAGTAAATGCCTCTCATTTCACAAAATTGTTCCCTATAGCGTTTTCTATATTTTTAGCGCTATTATTTATTCGTTCTGCATTTTATGTTTATCTTGGCGGAACTCGTAAGGTTTCCACACGGAAATACTATACATTGCTACTGCTATTTTTGGTGTTGGTTTTGGTGTTGTATATATTCGTACCACACGTAACTTACGATTTTCTGTTTTTCGGAGGGATCTCGGTATCGGTATTTATCGCAAACTTTATGGTAAATATGCGTAGCAAGTTCTGGCAAGAAGTTCTATTTATCGCCATTCTTGCATTTACTGTTTTGGTACAGATATTTCCACTGACGGAGATCAATTTTTAAGAGAATATTTCCCAAACCTTTATGTCTCATCTTATACAAAGCGCACAGAACGGTCATGTAAACGGTTGTATGGCGATATCTTAATTTCTGGTTATGTTGGACAAAAGAAATAAAAAAAGCACTTACATTACTGCAAGTGCTTTAAAACTTGTGACCCCGGAGAGGCTCGAACTCTCGACCCATTGATTAAGAGTTGTTTGGATTTAGTGCCTATTTGTTTGTAAATCAATTTGTTATGTTTTGAAAATTTTTAATTTGCAAACATTTTGCAAACAAAATATAAACATTCCCTTTTTGCAAACTATAACAAAACAAATTGTTGTAAACACAAAACGTCGTTCTAAATCAACAACTTACACGTCTATTTTTTACATTTTCATTGAAAAGTGTACCATCTTAGAATCATCGAATCAAAAAACTTGCAATGATACTATAAAAAATCTATATTTGTACAAATTTAAATCACGACTTTAAAATTGTAAGGATTTATGATACAGAGAGAATTACAGAACAAATTATTGCAAATGGCTCAAAAATTTCCCTTTGTAGCTGTTACTGGTCCTCGACAATCTGGAAAATCAACATTGATTCGTTCTGTTTTTAGCGACTACCAATATGTGTCATTGGAAAATATAGAAACACGTGCATTTGCCCAAGAAGACCCTATGGGATTCATTCAAACATATCCCAACCACACCATAATTGACGAAGTGCAACGTGTTCCTCAAATACTTTCGTACCTACAAACGCATTGCGATTTGCAAAACCAAGAAGGAATGTATATTCTTTCGGGCTCGCAGAATATGTTATTGATGGACAGCATTGACCAATCTTTGGCGGGCAGAGTCGCTCTCCTGCACTTGTTGCCATTTTCACATTGTGAATTACAAACAAGTAGTCTTTGTAAAACCACAGTTAACGAGGAAATTTTCTACGGTGGGTATCCTCGTTTATATGATAAAAACATTGAGCCGACCGATTATTATCCGAACTATATTAGAACATATGTTGAACGGGATTTACGACAATTACACAACATTGGAGATTTATCGAAGTTTGTAAAATGTATGAAATTATGTGCAGGAAGAATCGGGCAATTACTCAACCTTTCTTCCATAGCAAATGAATGTGGATGCAGCGTGCCTACAATTTCATCGTGGATTTCAATATTGGAAACGAGTTTCATAGTGTATCTTTTACGACCAGATTACAAAAACTTTTCGAAACGATTGGTAAAAACGCCCAAACTCTATTTTTACGACACTGGTTTGGCGTGTTCGCTGTTGGAAATTACAGATGCCAAACAAATAGCCAATCACTATATGCGAGGAGAACTGTTTGAAAATCTTGTAATTAACGAATTTTATAAAAGTCAATACAATAGAGGATTGGAGCCACCATTCTCATTTTGGAGAGATAATGTTGGACACGAAGTTGATTTAATACGAACTCAGGGCGACAAACAAATTGCCTACGAAATAAAGTCGGGGGCTACGTTTTCGAGCGATTATTTTAAAGGATTAACATATTGGGGCGAACTATCCCAAGCGACCAACGAAGAAAAAACTGTTGTGTATGGAGGAGATTCTTCTTTTATAACGTCAAATGGTATTGTGTGTCCGTGGAACAAGATAGAGACTATTTTGTAAGTAAATCTTTCAACTCCACCACCGTTCGCATTGAAAAGTGTACCATTCGAACGAATTACGCAAATAAAATTCTCTGAGCGTAAAATCTTTTTGTGTGAAATTACTACTGAGCGTAAAATTTAGACTTTTCAGTTAAACCTCTGCCAACTATTGAATTTTCCCCTCCAACATAGGGATTTTTTCCATATCTTTGTCCTAAGAATATGAACTAAAAATTATTTCGACTATGAAAAAATTCCTGACACTTTTTGTTTTTGGGGTATTGGCGTCATTTGTAGCAAATGCACAAAATACAGAAATAATAGATATTACACCTCTTGGGTTCAGCGGCAATTTTGAACATTTACAATTTTCCCAAACAAGGGGCTTGCTTGCCATATCCGATAAAAATGTTTTGTATATAAGCACAGATACCGCAAAAACATGGAAAACGGAAAAGTTACCAACCGATACGGTAAATCAGTTTATTATGTATAAAGATGGTTTAACAGGTTTTATTACAAATAGTAAAGGAGCATATAGGACCT
>JAEEQV010000083.1:0-8731 GCA_016285445.1 Bacteroidales bacterium | reverse complement strand
TGTATTTTTCATATCAGCCATATTCGACGAAATCAGTTCGTTGTAATATGCCCACAACGGAAAGCGCACCAAAGGTTCCCACACTTGCAAACTCGTTTTTTCCAAATCATCGCACTCCGATTGCGAAGCAGTACCGAAATACACGGCAGCGTGCTCTCCCACCGCCTGATTTGCCGCGCCTGTCAATGTCGCAATGTCAATCGTCAACTTAGGATTAAGCGAAGAAGCGTAACTCAACGCGTCAGCCAAAATCAGACGACCTTCGGCATCGGCATTCAATATCTCCACCGTTTTTCCATTGTGCATCGTAATAATGTCGCCCAACGCCATTGCATTCTCGCCCGGACGGTTGTCGGTAAGAGGTATCAATGCTTCCACGTGCAAAGGAAAGCTTGTCTCCGCAATAATCTTCATGGTGCCTAATACGGTTGCCGCGCCGCTCATATCCGACTTCATTGTCTCCATATATTGGTTCGGCTTCAAACTCAAGCCACCAGCGTCAAAAACGATTCCCTTGCCTACCAACACTATCGGTTGCGAATTGTCTTTCTTGGGATTCCATACAATATGCACAAAACGAGGAGGCAACACGCTTCCACGATTTACCGCCAAAAGCCCCCCCATTTTTTCCTTCTCAATCCATTTCTCGTCACGGACAAACACTTGGGCATCGGTATTTTTCAAAACCTCAACTGCTTGTTCGGCGAAATATTCTGCCGTACAAACGTTATTTGGCTCGTTGATTAAGTCCTTGGTGGTAAACACGCCACGTAAAATGTTGTTCAATTCAGCAACGTCGCCACAATCCTGACCACAGCAAACGACCGTGTCAAACGATTTTTTCTGCAATTTCTCTGAATATTTCCCAAAACTGTACTGACTCAGAGAAAAGCCTTCCAAAAACGAATATACGACTGACGATGAGCAGTTTACATTTTGTATCACAACATCATTCTGTTGTGAACTTTTTGCAGCATTGAACACGTCGCAAGCCAATTTTCGGACAGTTTCACAGTATTCCACATCATTGTCATCTTTGAGAACGACAAAGTACGAAACCCGTTCTACCGTTTCCACCCACAAATAATTCGACGAAAACTGCTTGGACTTTGCCATAGCCAATTGTTGTTCAAAATCAGAAAGATTGCACTTTGCAGCATCTTCGATTGCATTCACTAAAAAAATTCTTGTCTGGTATTTTTCCGCCGATACGGCAGAATCAAAAACTATTTCCATATTTTTGCATTACGTTTTAATTGGTTGTAAAATTAGTAAAAATGTCGTTTGACGAACACAATATTCTTACAAAAGCGTTGAATCTGCAAGAATTGAGCATAGAGGAAGGTGCTTTTCTTTTTAGAACCGCTCCCCTTGCGGAACTGCAATTTGTTGCCGACGAGATTCGCAAGAAATTTCGTCCCAATAATGTCGTAACCTGGATTATAGACCGAAACGTGAACATTACCAATGCGTGCATTTCGGGTTGCAAGTTCTGTAATTTCCACAAACGGCTCAACGAAGACGGCATTTACATCACTTCGTTTGAAGAATACGACCAGAAAATTGCCGAACTTGAATTATACGGAGGCAACCAACTTTTGATACAAGGAGGCATGCACCCCAAATTGGGGCTGGATTTCTACAAACAACTTTTTTCCGAATTGAAACGTCGTCACCCCAACATAAAACTTCACGCCCTTGGACCGCCAGAAATCGCCTATATCGCGAAACGAGAATCGCTTACCGCCCGTGAGGTATTGGAATCGTTACACCAATCGGGATTAGACAGTCTTCCCGGTGCAGGAGCAGAAATTTTGTGTGACCGAGTAAGAAAATATCTTTCCCCCGGAAAATGCGACAGCGAAACGTGGCTGGACGTAATGCGTGAAGCGCATAAAATGAAGTTAACCACCTCTGCCACAATGATGTATGGACACATAGAAACCATTGAGGAACGAATGGAACATCTTGTAAAAATTCGTCATCTACAAGACGAGAAACCATCTGATTCTGACGGATTTACCGCATTCATTCCGTGGCCATTCTACAGCAAAGGAACAGCGTTGGAAAGACTTACCCAACAAGAGTTCAAAATTCGCAAAGACGAATATATCCGAATGATTGCCATAAGCAGAATCATGTTACCCAATATACCACACATTCAAGCGTCGTGGCTTACGGTGGGACTGCCTACGGCACAAATCTGTCTTCACGGCGGTGCCGACGACCTCGGTTCCATAATGATTGAAGAAAACGTAGTTTCGCAAGCTGGAGCGTCCTATTCCGTTCACAAAGACGAATTACCTAACGCCATAAAAGAAGCAGGATTTACGCCACAACTGCGAAATCAGCACTATGATTTTGTGGAATAGCGATTTATTTCTTCAAAGTTTTTTTTGTCTTTTTTACCGTATGCCTGAATTTTAATGCCATTAAATTTAATTCCATTGTCGATTCTGATTCAACAGCATCTGCTTCATCACAAATTAAATCAGATAGTAACTCTCCTGTTCTTTGAATAATACCTTTCTGTTTTTTATTGTCTGATTCTCTATGAATAGCATTAATGTTACGACTTAACTCCTTCACTTTTGCATACGATTCTATAATTGCAATGCTTGTTTGTGTTGCTATAGGACTTTTTAATATTGTTGCCAACATATATAATCCTTTTTCTGTAAATGCTTTTGTAGAAGAAGAATGTTTTAGGGTTTTGAACCGGTCGAAAATTTCGACCAGTTGTTGATTTTCAGACAGTTGCAACTCAAAAACATATCCTTCAGGAAATTTATCAGGGTTATTACGGACAGCCTCATTTATTCGCTTTGTTTCTACTCCGTATAACTCTGCGACATCTTTGTCAATTAACACAAATTGATTACGCAAAGTAATCACTTTACTTTCAACATCTTTAACTGCGATAGTTTTCGCTTCATTTAAATCTTTCATAATGTTCAGCTTTTATTTCATGCAAATGTACATTTTTTTTTATGTAATTATACACTTGACTATTTTGTATAGCAAAACATGTATGAATTTTAACTTATTTTACCCTAAAAGATCAACCTATTCTAAAGAAAGAAACAGACTCTACTGATGATTGGGCACACACGCTCACTCTATGGTTATCATATATCGTTGTTGCTCCGAACCAACGATTTTGGGCATAATCGACACTTTCTCCTTTTTCAAACGGCAACACATTGCATTCGGCAAGAGGAACCGTTATTCCACAGCCAACGGCTTTCACAAGCGCTTCTTTTTGGGTCCATAACACAAAGAAACGTTGACTCATATCGTCTTGCATCCAGTGTCGTTCTTCGGGTGAAAAGACTTTTTTGGAGACCATGGTGTGTTTTTCCTTGATTTCGGTAATTTCCTCTATATCAATACCAATAGGATTTTGGTCAGTTACAAGCACCACATATTTCCCGCTATGCGAAATGCTACATTCGTCGTGGTCAACAATCGACAACTTACCAAATTCATTTTTCCGAATCAGATTTTCATTCAAATCGGGAAAAACGTGCAACAACAACACTCCCACCCCTATTGACCGAAGAAATCCTTTCTCGAAGCGAAACCGTTTTGCCTGAGCATATCGCTGCGGCAACTGCCGTTCCACACGGGCAATCATTTCGGGAGTAATGTCGTCAATACATAGAATATAAACGTTCTTGACCACGTTTTGTGCTGTTAAATCTTGAACTCCGAAAGTTCCTTGAATTTGAGGATTCTGTTTTCGATTTGATATGGTGTGAGATTTTCCAGCCCCTCGGTACCCATTTTCTCAACAGTGAACGAAGCCATAGCCGAAGCAACGATTACGGCGGTCTTCAGAGTCTCGAAATCTGTTTTGTCCTGTTGTGCTATATAGCCTATAAACGCACCGGCGAACGTATCGCCTGCACCTGTCGGGTCAACCACGTCTTCGAGTGGCAGAGCGGGAGCGCTGAAAATCTTATCCTTGCTGAACAACAATGCTCCATGTTCGCCTTTTTTAATAATAACGTAGCGAGGTCCCATAGCACAAATCTTGCGTGCCGCCTTCGACAAACAGCGTTCGCCGTCCGACAACTGACGGGCTTCCTCGTCGTTTATTATAATAATGTCAACCATAGAGATGGTCTTTTTGAGTTCGTCCATCATCGTGTCCATCCAGAAGTTCATAGTATCGAGAGCAACGAACTTCGGTTTATGGTGAAGTTGTTCCAACACACTACGTTGCAGCACAGGACTACCATTTCCCAACATCACATATTCCGTATTTTTATAGGATTCTGGAAGAACAGGATTGTAATGTTCCACCACGTTCAGTTCCGTCGTCAACGTTTCGCGTTGGTTCATATTGTCGAAATAGCGACACGACCAAAACATAGATTTCTCATCTTGTTTTATCTGCATTCCATCCAAATCCACACCCTTGTCTTTCAGTTTTTGGATAAATTCCTGTGGAAAATCATAGCCTACGGCAGAAAGAGTCTGAGGTCTCACGAAGTAAGACGCTGAAAAACAGATATATGTACCAGATCCGCCAATAATTTTATCCGTCTTGGCATACGGAGTTTCAATCGCATCAAAAGCAATCGTACCGAAAATAATTGTATTCATTGTTAAATTTTTTACAAAGATATTTTTTTATTCAAAATTACTTGTATATTTGCACAGCTTTTTAGGAAGCAACATTCCCAAATAGCTCAGTTGGTTAGAGCATCTGACTGTTAATCAGAGGGTCACTGGTTCAAGTCCAGTTTTGGGAGCAAGCCTCAGCAGAAATGTTGAGGCTTTTTTTATGCCCCAAATCTCATTCCAGCAACTGCCACTGTTTGCAGTGAATATTCAAATTTGGCAGATGCGTCTGCCAAAACAGAAAATATAATTCCAATCGGTTTACTTGAAATATCGGTACTTTTTCTATATAATTTACTTGAAATATTGATCCAATGACATCGTATAGCAAAGAGTTGCCAATCATCCTATGGCAATATGGAAATTTCTAAACTTTAACAGTTAGATGATGTCCCCCCCCCAAAAAAAACTCCTCACACCAAAATTTTTTTTGTCGTTTTATAGCCCCACACCAAAATTTATACGAGCTATTTATACAACACATTAACCAATTATTGTGCTGTTTCAGCATTCTAAAAGCAAATAAAATTGTCTTTAATGGAAAGGACTGCCTTATTTGATCTAATTAAAACGCTTATTGAGCTCAAAAAAAAATACTATTTAATGATTTTGGGAAATTCTTCAATAATCTCCAAAACAAAAGATTTGTAGTTTGGGAGAGCGGGAGAATATGTAGCATGCATAGATGTGGTTTGGTAAAAGAACCGTACCTTGCCTTATTCAAATTTTGTCCCGATTTTGTTGTAATTCAAAATCAGCAACACGCCAGTAACCACCGTTGACACAAAATCAGAAATCGGAACGGAGAGCCAGATGCCTTTCAAGCCCATATATCGAGGCAAAATGATGAGCAACGGTACCAAGAAAATGACTTGCCGTGTGAGCGACAAAAAGATTGACAGCCGTGCGCGACCAATTGACTGAAAGAAAATGGATACCACAATTTGGAATCCTAAAATAGGAAATGCCATGGTAAACAACTGCATTCCCGAGCAAATCAAGTCTGTCATCACCACGTTCTGAGTAAAACACGCCGCCAATTCATCGGGGAAAACGTTCATGATGAAATATCCCAATATGGTTATCCCCACGCCTATCCAAATCGTCAGCCACAGCGTCTTGGTTACCCGCGCAGGTTGCGACGCGCCATAATTATAGCCTACAATAGGTTGCATTCCGTGCGACAAACCCACCACAATAACCGTCACCAAACTGACTATCGTGTTGATGATTCCGTATGCGCCAATGGCATAATCGCCGGCATAATTTCCTAATTGCCAGTTAAATAGCGCAACAACCATACACGTACACAAATGCAACAAATAGGGCGACAAACCTATTGAAAACACGTGACGAATAATGTTCCATCGCAAACCATAGATATGTTTTTTGAAATGAATATGCGAATTATCGTGACAAAAATGCCACATAACCCAGACAAAACCAGCAGCCTGTCCCCAAATAGTAGCCAATGCGGCACCATCAACACCCAAATCCAACAAATATACAAAGACATACACCATCAACACGTTGACTATCATCGTGACAAGCACCGCCCACATAGCCTTTGACGGATAGCCCGAAGAACGAAGCACCGAATTGAGATAAAAAAATGCTTGTGTTATAGGATTTCCTATCAAAATGATACGCATAAAATTACGAGCATACGAAATAGTAAGTCCGCTTGCGCCAAACAAATACAACAAATCATCTAAAAAATACAATCCCAGTGCCGATAGCAAAACGCTTATCAACAACGTGAGTATCATACCATTACCGAATGTGTGCTCGGCATCGTCACGACGATTGGCACCAAGTCGGATAGAGATGATTGAAGCGGCACCCGTGCTAACCAACATACCAAACGCAGTAGCAATATTCATCAACGGCATTGTAATCGTCACACCCGAAATAGCAAGTGCACCGACTATCTGCCCGATAAAAATCCTGTCAATAAGATTATACAATGATGTGGCAACCGTTGCGACAATAGCAGGTATGGAATATTGCAGCAAAAGCCGTCCGACGTTCTTTTGCCCTAAGTCCGTATCAATAGTATGTTCCAGTGTTTGCATCAATGCGGATTTTTACTCGCCATCATCAAAATCACTTTCATCATCATCGTCCTCGTCCTCATCCTCGTCGTAATCCTCATCCGACGCATCATCGTCAAGTGCCAAATATGGGGAAGAATCTAAGGAATCAACGTCGAACAAATCGTCTTCAACCATATTTCCGTGAGCAACTGCAAGAATTTCATCCGAAGACAAAGCCCGCACGTTGGTGACAATCATTTTTTCAGAAAGGAAATTCCCCATTTCCACGCATCCCTCCACTATTTCCTTGATTACATTTGAAACAACGACATCTAACGGAATCAATACCGTGGCACGGAATATACAATCCGACATTTCCAACGACTCCACCTCGCAACCATATTTATCCATTGCCGAATCAAACTCACCACGAAGGATACGGGTTTCAACTTCGTTGAATGCAATCTCGTTTTTGTGTAAGAAACCTATAAAATAACGAAGACTCGTGCCTTTTCCGCCCATTCCGGTGGAAATCAATATCTGGTCTTCATCGAGCAAGGAACTTTCCAGCAACATTTTACATTCGCGATATGCCATTGCCGCCCATAGTTTCAACTCGCCAACAGCGTCGTTCCTAAATTTCTCAATGATACGAAACGATTCCGGGTTGCCTAACAATGCAAGAAAGACCAATATGTCGCGTTGTTCTTCCAGACGGGCATCAGGGTCATACAACAAAGGAACTTTCTCTAAAATATCCTCAAACGTCACCACGTGCTTCTTCAACATTCCCGAACGTTTGAAATAGTTCATCTGGAGATTTAAATCAATCTGTTCCTCAATAATATTGAGCCCCTCGTAATCGCCTTTCGCTATTTTTTCCTGTATATTTTTTGGTAATATCATATCCTTATATTATTGCATCGTAAATCAAGCGTTGGATTCGTGGTCGCAACGCGGAATCGCCCAGCATCGTATTCTTTGCGTCGGGCGTGATTCGATTCACTCTGTTCGACAAAAATATATAAATTATTGATTCCTCGGGGTCAACCCAGAATAAAGTTCCCGTAAACCCCGTGTGTCCGTAACTTTTCAGCGACGTGCAATGACACGTCGGGTCAAGTTTCAAGCGATTTGGTTCAGGTTTGTCAAAACCATAACCCTTTCGGTTTCCGTTTTCGCAATTCGGACACGAAGTGAACAATTCAATCGTTTTGGGATTCAAGAATTTTTCATTTCCATACGAACCCTCATTCAGCAACATTTGAAGCAATTTAGCCAAGTCATACGCATCGGAGAATAGCCCTGCGTGACCACTCACGCCGCCCAAAATCGCCGCTCCCCTATCGTGTACATAGCCCTGCAACAACTGTTTACGAAAAAATTCATCGTTTTCGGTCGGGGCAATTTGCGATTTTTCAAATCTCTTCAAAGGCAAATATCCCAACGTTGACGCGCCAAGTTTGGCATAAAAGTTCTCGTTGAGATACTCATCCAACGACTCGCCCGACAAATTTTTTACCACATCGGTCATCAGATAAAAACCCAAATCGCTATACACCACTTCTTTGTTCGGCAACAGAGGCGTTTCCATTATCAGGCGAAAAATCGTATCACGATAACCATTGAACATATAGCGATTCTCGCCAATTTCAATTTGATGAGTTTCATCTTTTTTATCGGAAAAAGCACCATCGACGTACTGCATATCTTTCGTCATATACAACTGATAGTCAAGCATATATGGATAATCCGCAGAACGAGTCTTTGACTTTTTACCACGGCCATAATAATCAACAATGAACGTCGGTGGCGAGGAAACACCCGATTTTAACTGTGCCTGGTGAGTCAACACGTCGGCAACGAGCAACGTGTCCTTGTTCGTTCCTTGCAAATACGGAAGATAATCGCCAAGCGTCTTTTTCAGCGAAAACTTTCCTTCGTCATACAATCTCATCAATGCTACAGCCGTCGCCGCTGATTTTGTAACCGATGCCAAGTCGTAAATAGTCGTTTCCGTTACAGAATCAGCGGAGTTGTACGGAAAACGACCGAACGCCTTTTCA
>JAEEQV010000082.1:0-8755 GCA_016285445.1 Bacteroidales bacterium | reverse complement strand
ACTAAAGTTTACATTGCCGGAGTAATAAATACTCGCCCAGAACTTTCTGTTTGTCATCTTTCTACATCTTTTTTTTCTAACAAAAAGCCGACAAGTTTTTTTACAGCCGACATACTTACTTGGGTTTGCCTTTGTATTTCGGAAATAGAAAGAGAGGGCTCGGAAAGCATCAAATAGAGTATTTTACTGTAATTGGGCGTACGGAACTCTACACGCTCACCATCGTACCACCACAGGTTTTCATTATGTTCCGTTAAGAAACATACGTCGGTGTATATTTCTTGCAGTATTAAACCTTTGAAATACTTCAAAAAGGGAGTGATTTCCTTTAATGTCGCATTAGCGCCTTTACTTGGGATTTTCCCGACTTGTAAGTCTGCGGCATGCAAAGCTTCAAGATATTCATGTTTCTTTCGGCTGCGAACAACTATCATTGGATAATTGTGACGATAAAGGATGAAGTTCACCAAAAGCCGTGCGATACGTCCGTTGCCGTCTTCAAACGGGTGGATGCGAATATAGCGGTAATGAAACAATGTAGCCAGCTCAACGGGAGAAAGTTTGCCATCCTGTTCCGCCTGATTGTACCAATCAACAAGGTCGGTCATCAATGCAGGCGTCTCTTCGGGCGAAGCATATTCAAAACGGTCACCGTAGCGAGTAATAACACTGTTGGGACGTGTTTTGTACTGACCAGCGTGAATCACGTAACTTGTTTGCACACCTCCGGGAAGCGTACGATACACGGTGTAATCCTCGCGAAGCAACGTGCGGTGCAGGGTTCGAATAAAGTTTTGAGTAAGAGGCGTATCCTTTAACGATGCTTCTTCTGTCATCATACGCAGTCCCACGTTGCTTGCCGTCATTTCCAGAACGTCACGCACATCTGCTTCACCTACGACTTTTCCAAACAGCAACAACAATTCCGTTTGACCATAGGTAAGAGTATTTCCTTCTATGTGGTTGCTATTGTAATTAAAGTCAATCGTAAAACGACGACTAAGTTTTTCGCGGTCACTATCTGACAATGGTTGCAACGCCAACCATGCATCATATACTTTTTCTAATGTTGGATATTTCATTGTTATTTCTATTTGTTTACTAAAAGGTGGCTACATAGCCACCTTTTAGTAAACAAATATACCTATTCTACTCAGAATTACAAGTATTTTTTTGAAAAATCTATTGTTTTACTCTGACGTTACCAACCAACCTTATTAGCAAAATTTATATTGAAAAATTCTTAGGCGGATTTTTCTCCAATCTGTTTCCTAACATTCTACAATTCGTAGAATATTTTTCCCTTTGTCTTTTACAATTCTTTGATTCTTAATGGATTGCAAAATCTATTTTGTGTCGCAACTCATTTTGACTCACTTTTTTGAAATGAAAAAAGATTGTTTTTCCTTTACGAAAAATTAAGAATTAATAAAGTGTTATGAAAAAGATTTACCTATTATTAATTACATTGAGTGTGGCACTGACTTCTATTGCCGACACTTGGGATGGTAGTGCCAAAAAGTGGACAAATGGAAGTGGAACAAGTAGCGATCCATATTTAATTGAGTCTGCAGCAAATTTAGCGTATTTATCAGCAATGGTTGAAGCTGGGGAATCGTATGCAGGAAAGTATTTTAAGCAAACCGTTGATATTGATTTCAACAACTTGGAATGGACATCTATAGGAATTTTTTCTGCATATCCATTTTCTGGAGTTTATGATGGCGGCTCCAAAAATATTTTAAAATTTACTCTTAACTCTGAAGCTACGACAGGACTATTTGGATACATTAAAGATGCTACAATAAAAAATATCACTGTTAGTGGAAAAGATGAGCGAACATCTACAAAACTTGCATATATAGGAGGAATAATTGGAAGGGCAGAGAATAGTACTGTTACTAATTGTCATAATAAACGTAGTCTAAATATAACGGGTGCCTCGCCGCAAAAAAAAGTTGGAGGGTGTATTGGATGGATGGGTAGTGGAACAATTATCGATTGTTCTAATGAAGCAACTGTTCGCGGTACTCTCAGTGGAGGCATTTGTCACTTTTCCCCTGCGTCAGGTGGTAATATTACCATAAAAAATAGTTTTAATATAGCCGATGTACCTTACGGGGTAGGAATATTATATTGTGAAACGAGTAGTGTAGGAAAAATAATTATTGAAAACTGTTACAATACTGGATCTACAAGTATTGCTGGTCTATTATTTACTCGTGGCTCAACAACAGATATCACAATAAAAAACTGTTATAACGCAGGAATTGTAGGTAATTCGGGTAGTGGTTCGGGTAGTTCATGGGGAATATGTTCCGACGGGAACGATGGGAACACAAATATAAAGTATTACAATTGTTATAATGTAGGAGAATTAAGAGGTAAACAATGCTATGGTATAGGACCAGGTAAGGCAACAAATTGCTACAATACAGGTACTCTTATTTCAGATGAAACACAAGAAGCAAATCTTATTGGAATATCAGACTATTGTACGAATTGCTATAATGCAGGTACATTAACGCCTTCAAAAAAAACACCATCATCTTATATAGGTTGCGGGAAAACCACAAACACAAATAGTTATTATTTATCAACTTGTGGCGCAACAAAAGGAGGAACGTCAAAAGCACAAACGTATATGCAGTCAGAAGCGTTGGTTACCGTGTTGAACACTGATGGAAACGTATTTATGATGGATGTAGATAACGAAAATAATGGCTATCCTATTTTTTGGAAAAAATTCGCTATCACGGTAAAGTCTGCCAATACAACAATGGGTACAGTTTCGGGAGGTGGAAATATAGAATACGAAGCAACCACAACGATTACTGCAACAGCTAAAACGGGCTATCATTTTGTAAAATGGAATGATGGCAATACCTCGGCAAGCAGAACCGTTACATGTACAGGAACGGCAACTTATACGGCTACATTTGCGGCAGATACGTATGTTTTAACTGTTTCGTCTGCAAATACGAATATGGGTACCGTTACAGGTGGTGGAACGTATGAGTATAACAAATCTGTAACGATAACAGCTACACCAAAAACTGGCTATCATTTTGTAAAATGGAATGATGACAATACCAATGCAAGTAGAACGGTAACAGTCACTAAGGCGGCAACCTATACAGCTACATTTGCAGCAGATACGTATGTTTTAACTGTTACGTCTGCAAATACGAATATGGGTACCGCTACAGGAGGTGGAACGTATGAATACAATAACTCAGCCACAATCTCTGCAACTCCCAAAGAACATTACCACTTTGTAAAATGGAGCGACGGAAATACAACGGCAAGTAGAACGGTAACAGTTACCAAGGCGGCAACCTATACGGCTACTTTTGCAGCAGATACGTATGTTTTAACTGTTTCGTCTGCAAACACGAATATGGGAACCGTCACAGGGGGCGGAACATACGATTATAACAAATCGGTAACTATTACAGCGACACCAAAAACTGGCTATCATTTTGTAAAATGGAGTGACGGTAATACAAATGCAAGTCGTTCGGTTACCGTTACTGCAGCTGCCACATATACGGCCACATTTGCAATAAACACATACGCATTGACAGTTACGTCTGCAGATACGAATATGGGTACTGTTACAGGTGGTGGTACATACGATTACAACAAATCCGTAACAATTACAGCAACACCCAAAACAGGCTATCATTTTGTAAAATGGAGCGATGGTAATACAAATGCAAGTCGTTCGGTTACCGTTACTGCTGATGCCACTTATACTGCCACGTTTGCAATAGACACTCACGTTCTAACTGTTACGTCGGCTAATACTACAATGGGAACGGTTTCTGGCGGTGGAACATACGAATACAACAAGTCAGTTACAATTACAGCCACACCCAAAACAGGGTATCATTTTGTAAAATGGAACGATGATAATACAAATGCAAGCCGTTCTGTTACTGTTGTGGGAGACGCCTCTTATACTGCAACATTTGAAGTTAATTCGTATGATATAATGGTTCTTTCCGCAGACGAAAGCATGGGAATTGTTTCTGGAAGCGGTTCGTATAATTATGCTACAACGCAAACAATTAGTGGGTCTGCCAAAGAACATTACCATTTCTGTAAATGGAACGATGGAAATACCGAAAATCCTCGTACAATTACCATTTCGGGCGAAGCAACCTATACCGCTTTGTTGGCAATAGATACGTTTGCTATTTCTGTGGTAGCAAATTATGCAGAGATGGGAACAGTCAATGGTTCTGGCAATTATATTTATGGTAGCGAACAAGACATTGAGGCAACTGCCAATTATGGCTATGTGTTCAAGAACTGGAAAGATGGGGAAACTGACGCACAAAGAACAATCACAGTAACCAAAAATGCCACCTATACTGCAATATTTGAGAAAGAGAAGTTCTCAGTTTCCATATCATCGTCAGATGAATCAAAAGGAACGGTCTCGGCAGGCGGAGAACTGGAATATTTGTCTGAAGTTCAATTGGTCGCAACTCCAAATGAACACTATCACTTCGTTCAATGGAGCGATGGTAATACTGAGGCAACAAGAACGGTCACGATAACAAAAGATTTAAGTCTTTCAGCAGACTTTGCAATTGACACTTTTGAACTAACTATGACAAACAGCGAAGGCGGGACTGTAACAGGTGCTGGAGAATATGCATATGATGAAACGGTTACGCTTACTGCTACACCAAATGAACATTATAGTTTTGTTCAATGGTCAGATGGCGACAAGACAAATCCTCGACAACTTGTCATTACAAAGAATCTTTCCCTGACAGCAGAATTTATAATGGATGAATTTACGCTGTCATGTGGTTCCATAGCAAATGGTGTCATTTCTGGAGAAGGAACCTATGCCTATGGAACAAATGTAAATGTTCTAGCCACGCCTAATGCTCATTATCATTTTGTAAACTGGAATGACGGAATAACTGATAATCCTCGAAAAGTCACCGTTACTGGCAATATATCATTCTCCCCTATTTTTGAAATTGACGTTTTGACCGTAACATTTATTGATTATGACGGAACACCTCTTAAAACAGAAGCTGTAGAATATGGGAAAGACGCTACTGCTCCACAGGTGCAAAATCGTACAGGATTCATATTTACAGGATGGGACAAGGCATTCACGAACGTAACAGAAAATCTTACTGTCACTGCTTTATATACAGAAAAAACAAAAGCATCTTATGTTGCTTTGGATAACGCCATTACTACCGCTCAATCCATGAACGAAGATGAATTTACAACTGCTTCGTGGACAACCCTGACAACTGCTCTCAATAATGCAATTGCCGTTGACCGAAACTTGTATGAGGAAAATCAATCGGTTATTGATAATGCAACGGCAGTGTTACAAAATGCCATGAAAAATGTTGTTCAAAAAACATTTAGTGTGACGTTTATGGCAAATGAAAAAACAATATCAAGACAAACGGTCAAATATGCACAAGCGGCTACAACTCCGCAAGAACCGACAAAATTAGGACATACATTCGTTGGCTGGGATTCGGATTATTCATCAGTTACAAGTGATATGACTATTACCGCGATTTTTGAGATTAATACATATACAGTCATGTTTTTAGATTATGATGGCTCCAATTTAAAAACAGAAGAAGTTGATTATAACCAATCTGCAACTGAGCCAGAACAAAAACCGACACGTGTTGGATATAATTTCACTGGCTGGGATAAAACATTCAAGAACATACGTGAAGACTTGATTGTAACAGCAGTTTATAGCGAAAAGGCAAAAGCGTCATACATAATGTTAGACAGGACTATTACTTCTGCTGAAGCATTAAATGAAAGCGACTATGAAGATACGACTTGGACGGCCATGCTTACAAAATTATTAGAAGCAAAAACAATAGACAGAAATCTCTATTCCGAAGACCAGTCTATTGTGAATCAGGCAAACAACTCGTTGCAACAAGCAATCAACGGCTTAAAGTTGTTGAATAAATCTAATTTAGTTATCGCCATCAATAACGCACAAAACGCCTTAAGCAAAGCAGAGGGGAAAATTGGGGATGAAATTGGGCAATATCCACAATCTTCAGTAGATATGCTTACTAATATTATTCAAACAGCTAACACAATTTATAGTAATTCAAAAAAACAGGCTGAGATTGACGAGCAGATAAGACTCATTGAAATAGCTATTCAAGAATTTTCAGCTTCAATCAACAAAAAAATTGTAACTATTTCGGACTTGATGAATTTGATAGAACAGGCAGATCTGTTGTTGAGTAGTGCAGGCGAACATCCAGGAACTTTCTCATTGATTGACTACATGAACTTGTTTGATGCTCGTAATTCTGCTGAAAATATTTTAGACAAGGGAAATCCATCAGAAAGTAGTCTTTTGCTGCAAGCAGGTAAATTAGAGAAAGTAATTGCGGCATTTCAGGATTCTTTTGTACTTGCAATAGATGATGTTGATACAAGCATTAAGGTATATGCAAGAGATAATGTGATTTATGTTGAACAATCTCTAAATGATGCTATTTATGTTTATACTGTGGCAGGAAAACTAATTTACTCTGTTGTATCACCACTTGAGAATACGATGATACCAGTTTCTATGAAAGGGGTGTATTTTGTTAAGATTGGAGAGAAAACATTTAAAACTATTGTAAAATAGGTCTGAATAGTATTTCCTCCTTCTGTAAGGTTGTTTTTTGCATACAGTACATACATTCTTTAGGTAAATTTTTATATAAGAAGCAATATGATTAAACAAATAAAAGACTATAGATTTCGTCTTGGTGGAAGTAAGAACAAAGGATCTGATCAGGGGAAAGACACGATCTTTCGTCTTAAACCATCAAAATACTCTCCAAAAGATAAAGACGAACTTAAAAACTTAATGGAGATTCTTATGAAAGAACGTGGAAACGATGGAAGATTCAATGACATTGACACAAGTAAAGTCACGGATATGAGCGACTTATTTAAAGACAACTCGGACTTCAATGGAGATATATCAGACTGGAATGTTGGCAAGGTGACTGATATGAGTTCTATGTTCGAAAATGCATCTTCATTTGATCGTGATTTAAATAATTGGGACACAGAACAGGCAAACACTTCGAAAATGTTTAAAGGTGCAACTAAAATGAGAAAGCAGCTTCCTGATTGGTATTAAAGATGAACAAAAGTATTGGTAGAAAACATTGGCTTCAGGAAAACTTGTAGTCATTCCGTAAACGAAGTCCAATTGTTGTGGCAGATTTCTCCCTTCGGTCGAAATGACGGGGCTGGCAAGGTATAGGAACGAAAAAAGAAAATTTCGGGTAGCGGCAATGGCAACGGATATAACCAAACAGGTGATGGTTGGTACTATGAGAAAAAAAATTTGGAATGTTACATTAGTTACTTCGTTGAAAACAAATGGCAGGTAAGAAGTAAAATATCGGAACTTTTCGAGTAAACGACTTTGGACTTTCGGAAGAAAGGGGAAAGACTAATTCTTCAAACAACCAGTAAAAATTATTTTGTCACGTAAAAAACTACTCTCCTCCCCTAACGACGAACTCTATTATGCAGGAATAAAAGCGCTGATATACACTTTTGAACAGACATTTAATAAGGACTAAGCAAGTAGATTAGGATTTATTGTGTTTGATAAGACATAATTGTTGACAAAGAATTATTCGTCATCAATGGTTTATAGATTCCTATAAAAAGTTATCTTTGTAATCAAATTTGAATGATATGAAACACATTAAGATAGGAATAACACAAGGCGATATAAACGGCGTCGGTTACGAGGTCATTATGAAAGTGCTGGCGGAGCAAAAAATGTATGAGGGAAAGACGATTATTGTATATGGCTCTCCCAAAGTTGCCGCATATCATAGAAAATCGCTTGATTTACAAAATTTCAACTTCAATTTGGTCACAACTGCTGACGAGGCGGCTCCCAAACGACCAAACATCATAAACTGTGTGGAAGAAGAAGTACGTGTAGATGTTGGTACGGCAACTGTCGATGCGGGC
Source organism: Bacteroidales bacterium (assembly GCA_016285445.1). GTDB lineage: Bacteria > Bacteroidota > Bacteroidia > Bacteroidales > UBA1715 > UBA1715. The sequence goes on along the minus strand of JAEEQV010000082.1, from coordinate 733 downwards.
AAGGCGGCAATTAAGGCATTGGCACGTGCCATTGAGGATTTGAAGACCGACAAGATTGACGTGTTGATTTCAATGCCAGTCAATAAAGAAAGCATGCGTGCCGCTGGTGTCGATTTCTCAAATCATACGGAATATCTGGCAAAAGCGTTTGGCACAAATCAACATTCCGAGTTGTTCGTCAACGGTCAAATGAAATTGTGCTACGTTTCAAAGGCGACAAGTCTGTCGCAAGTGGCAAAAACAATCACGAAAGATGCTGTCCTTGAAAAAATCGTTGCGTTGAACGATTCGTTGCAAGTGGATTTTGGCGTACAAAAACCGAAAATTGCGGTGTTGGCTCTCAATTCCGCGTTTGGCGACGAAGAAAAAGGTGCAATCGCAAGTGCCATCAGCGATGCGAAAAATAGCGGTTTTGTAGTTGTAGGACCTTATTTGGCAGAAGATTTCTTTGCCGACGCTGTGTACAAGAAATTCGACGGAGTTGTGGGTATGTACCGCGACCAAGTTGCTGTTCCTTTCAAGGCTGTGTCCTACGACAATTCGGTGGAATTTTCGTTAGGTCTGCCCAAAATCTGCATCGCTCCTACAATGGGCGTGGGCTATGCCCAAGTAGAAAAAAATTGCGCCGAGGAATCTCCGTTGGTTCAGGCTCTTTTTACTGCTGTCGATTTGACTGAAAAACGCGATGAATATGCTCAATTAACCAAAAACAAACTTAAATAAAACGGTATGT
>JAEEQV010000081.1:0-8843 GCA_016285445.1 Bacteroidales bacterium | reverse complement strand
CATAACTTTACGTTTTAATTTCAACTTTGATTTCTTAATTTCTATTAAGACTACAATTACGTCTTAAAAGTTTCAAAGTGTAAAAATAACACTTTTATTTGAAAAGTCAACTATTATTGCCAATAAATCTGCATGAAACATAAGGTTTTATGTCTTTTTTGGAGGAAACAGAAATCCAATTTTTAAAAAAGTTTTTTACACAAAAAACAATAATTTCTTACCTTTGCACAAATCGTAAAAAAATGAAACGGATTTTTCTTTCTCTCGTGTGCTGTATTGCACTTTCGGTTTGTTTCGCACAACCCAAAAACATAATTCTCGTAATGGCTGACGGTGTAGGATATAACCATGCCAACATTATGTACTACAATAAAAGTTGCGTGCTTCCTCATTTTGACGTCCAGCTTGCGGTTTGCAATTATCCCACATATTGGGAAACGCTTGATAAAAAATATTTGGCAGAAACAGGTGCTGAAAATTACGTTAACTCCCATTATCGTCACGTGGATAATTATCGTGGCGACTACCATGTGCGAAGAGTTTGGCAGGAATTTGAATATGCCGATTCGCTTCCCATGACCCCTATCACAGCAGGTTCTGCCCTCGCAACAGGAGTGAAACCCGCCTTCGATGCAGTAAGTTATGATATGGACGACAAAGATTTGGAAACTATTATCGAACGGGCTTTTGCTAAAGGCAAGGCTACCGGACTTGCCACCGATACAACGATTATTTCCAACAATGCGATTTTGCCGTTCGCTTCGCATGCTGAAGTGGCAAATGACAAAAACCAATATCAAAAAATAGTGACGACTCAAGTATTCCCCTTGTTATCTTCTTCTCAAGTGAATGTTCTCATTTCGTCAAAAAAAATTGAAACCTCAACTGATAAATACATTAACGTGATGTCAGTAGAAGATTTCCCAACTACAATAGACAAAAGCATTTATTTCGGGAAAGAATCGCTTTCAACAGCGGAATATGCTACTGCAAGCACAAAAAGTTTGGACGCTTTGGCGACAAACGAAAACGGATTTGTGTTCGTGGCAGAATATACCAAGGCCGCACACGCTGCCGAAAAACAAGATGTTGATGCTACGATTACCGCAATGTATGACTTTAACACCTATGTTTCCTCCATTTATAACTGGGTAGAACAAAACAGCAAATGGGACGAAACGCTTATGATAGTTGTAGGTTCATACGAACAAGGATATGCCACAAGCAAATCATTCGACAAAAACACACCTGTGAAAAACTATTTGTCAACGTCAAATTCAGATTTTCAATACAATAGCGAATACCCGACAAACTTATTAACTCCCCTCTTCGCAAAAGGGAACGGAAGTGATTTATTGCAGAACTACGCTGACGAAACAGACTTTGTATTAGGAAGTTACATAAGTAATACTGAAATTGCACAAACAATTTTCCGCCTTATGCCGAACGAAATCAAGCGCCCCAAAAACATCATTTTCATGGTGAGCGACGGTTGTGGCATTTCTCCTATAAAAGCAGCAGAATACTACACAGGAAAAAAGGCTTCGTTTGAAAGTTTCCCTGTTCAACTTTGGAACTGTACCCATGCATCGGCAACATCGGGTAACACAGGTTCACTTTCGGAATGGAACAATACGTATGAATCGCGACTTGCGTGGACAGGGAAAGATTATCTCTGGAAACGAAAAAATGCCACGTGCTCCGGTGCTTCGGGCACGGCTATGGCAACTGGTCAAAAAACCTACTACTATTGTTTGGGCGTTGACCTTGAACGAAACGCACTCAAATCTATCGGTCGTTACGCAAAGGAACTCGGAAAGGCTTCGGGCGTCGCTACCAATAGTCCTTACTACGATGCTACTCCGGGAGCATTTTTCACCAACAATGAATCACGAACAAACTATGGGGAACTTTCTCGTCAGGTGGTTATAGAATCTGTTGCTGATGTGGTTATCGGTTGTGCTCACCCTGAATTTGACCAAGATGCCCAGCCAGTGGAAAATCCTGATTATACAAACGTTGGAGGCAAAGAAATTCTTGACGGACTACGTGAAGGAGCAACCGAATACGGCGTTGCATCAAATTCAGGCTGGACAACTGTCCGCGACATTGACGGCGATGACGAACCAGACCCATGGACATTCGTTGAAGACAGTGCCTCGCTTGTACAATATCTCAAGGGGGAAACACCCAAACGTCTGTTCGGTATTATGCCTGTTGATGGTTCCATGCAGTTCTATCGCACAGGAACAAACGTTCACGAAGTGCACTATGACGATTGGAACAAAGAAATGCCTACCATGTGGCAAATTGGAATGACGGCAATCAATTGCCTTTCGAAAAACGAGAACGGTTTCTTCGTTATGATTGAAAACGATATGGTTGACCTTGGCGGACACAAAAACCGTGTAGGACGCCAAATCGAGGAAGAAATTGAATTCATAAAAACGGTTGATTCTGTGATTGCATGGGTTGAAAAATACAGTAGTTGGGACGAAACTCTCCTCATAGTCACTGCTGACCACGAAACGGGCTTCATTGCCGACCCGACATTCGGCAAAGACTCCATATTGCTAAATCACTGGCAAATTATTGACAACGGCGTTGGCAACATTCCTGGACTCAAGTATTACGCTACGGACCATTCAAACCAATTAGTTCCTCTTTATGCAAAAGGTGCTGGCTGTGAATTACTTAACAGCTATGCCGATGAATGGGACTTTGTTCGTGGAAAGTACCTCAACAATTCGGAAATTGGTCAGGCAATGTTTGAATTATGGAACGGTACACCACGAGAAATCATAAATAACTGTCCGACCCTGAATTACTTTGACACCATCAAAGTCGTCGCACAAAAAGATTTTTCATTCTCTCTGCCCAAAGATTTCATTCTTGACAAAGAAAATGACCTTGTAATCAATAAAATCACTAAACCGACGTGGGTTAAAGTTGATAAGGAAAATCTTACATTTACGGGAACAGCTCCCGCTATGCTCGGCATTCAAGCTCTCAACTTCAAAGTTTCCGACGGCGGTTCAACGGGTGCGGGAGTAAAAGACTTCACTTTCACAGTTCGTATAGAAGTGTGCAAAGAAACGGAACCTGAAGCGATTGAAAGTGTTGACAATAATGTGGTTGTATATCCAACTATAGCATTGTCGAATATCACGGTAAAATCCAATGGAGACAAGGGACAAGCCATTATACGTAATATGCAAGGACAAATCATAAAAACTATCAACCTGACAGGCAAAGAAACTGAAATTTCGGTATCAAATTTGCATAGCGGAGAATATATGCTTCAAATAATTGAGAACGGAAATGTTACGACAAAGAAAATTATCATTCATTAGTTGTATTCTGTTTTATTTGCTTTATTCTTTCTCCGTCAATGCGCAGACATTTTCGGGATTTGTCCGTGATATTGACTCAAAAGAACCGATTTCATTCGCAAACGTGTGGGTAAAAGGCACCACAAATGCCGTTCTCACGCAGATGGATGGTTCATTTATGCTCAGTCCCGTAAAACCAACCGATACGGTACAAATCAGTGTCTTGGGATACAAGGATTTCGAAATCCGTGGCTCTGCAATTTCTCGGCAACCAATGGAAATAGAGTTGCTCCCCGCCTCAATTCAGATTGACGCCGTCACCGTTCTGCCAGGTAAAAATCCTGCTATCCCCATTGTGAAAAAAGCCATAAGAAACCGCCACAACAATCGTCCCGACGGGGTTAAAGACATTGAACTCATAGAGTACAACAAACTGAATTTCAGTTTGAGCGGCATCGACAGCACCGTGTTCAACGTGGGTTTCTTTAGAAAACATCCCGACATTCTCATAAAAACGAACGACTACGACGACACATACAACGTGCCGCTCTATTTTTCGGAATATATGACATACGAGAAACGTCGTGAGAACAAACCACCCGAAGTACAGGAAATCGTCAAAAATCAACACGGGAGCAGTTTTATCGAAAGTGACATCGTGTCAAACTACATTGAAAGTCTGAACGAGGATATGACATTTTATGGTAATCTCCGATTCCTTCAAAAAGATTTCATCAGCCCAATCGCAGCACAAGCGTTGGTTTACTACCGATACTACCTCGACGATTCCTTGACCGACAACGGAAAAACCTATTATCGTCTTCGTTTTAAGCCGAAAAACTCACAAGATTTGGCCTTTTTCGGATATATGATTATTGAAAAAGAATCGGGAACGCTCACCGAAATTGACGCGACTCTGCAACCAACCTCAATACTGAACTTCGTGAGAAAAATGCGTTTGTTCGAAAAGCTACAACTGACAACAAACGGCGAATGGTTCCGACGACAACAAAAAATGACAATAGAATTTGTTCCTGAACTCTCGAAAGATACTGCCTACCACGCTATTAATACTCCTTTGACAGCAATAAAATCAACATCATATATTATTGATTCTGTGCAAATTAACGATTATCTTACGAATCGTATCATTCCTGGGAAATTCAACCTTCGTCGTTCGCAATCAACGATGAAGGACACTTCGTTCCTCAATCTCTACCGACCCGACACGCTTTCGAGTCTCGACATCGTTACGCAAAAAGCAATAGAAACAAGCAACAACATTGGTACGGTGAAAGCAGCGAACAAAGTGATGAATATGCTTATGTACGGCTATCTGCCGCTTGGTTATATTGATTTCGGACCATATTTGTACTTTATCCAAAGTAACAAGATTGAGGGAATACGACTGAACCTTTGTTTTCGTACGTCGGAGAAATTCCACGACAAAATGTTGTTTGGCGGCTATCTTGGCTATGGATGCAGAAACCACCAATTCAAATATGGATTGCAGTATTCGCTGAAAATGCCAAGCAAATACTATGGTGCATTTCACATTCGATACGACCAAAATATCTATCGTATCGGCGACTATATGCAACCACTTGATTTCATTCGCGAAAATGTGCTGGTTCAATCCGATGACAATCTACTGTCGGCTATTACCGCACATAACGAAAACGAGGCCGTATATTTCGTAAAAAAAGGCGTTGCGGCATACGAGCAACAGATTTCGCCCAACATCATTCTAAAACCGTCGTACACCCACGCCATTCACTACAATCCGCCGTATGTGCCGATTACAACCCCATCGGGTGACACGGTTTCAAGTATTACGACGAATAATTTTAGTTTCGACATCCGCCTTTCATATAAGGAAGCCATTTCTAACAACCATTTCCGACGAATTTATATTGATTCGCGCTATCCTGTGTGCCATTTCAACGTTTCGGTCGGAAACTATGCGTTCAACAATACAACCGACTGGTACACGCAGTTGCGACTTGTTGTCCGACACGACATTCTCCTCGGTATTGGACGAATGAAATATGTAGTTGAAGCGGGTATGATAAACAAACCGGTGCCATTCCCTATGATGGAGATTCACCGAGGAAACGAGACGGGAAGCAGCGGGGAATACTATTTCAATCACATGAAATATCTTGAATTTGCAAGCGACGCGTTTGTCAACCTCTACGCAGAATATGGAATGAACGGATTTTTCTTCAACAAAATTTGGTTGATTCGCAAATTGCAACTCCGTGAACTGTTGACGTTCAAGGCCTGCTACGGAAAAATGTTGAACGACAACAATTCTTTAATTTCCTTGCCGTCAAACACTTATGAATTGACTATGCCGTATATGGAAGCTGGCGTAGGAGTTACCAACTTATTGAAATTCATACGTATAGAATATATCTGGCGACTCAATTATCTTGACCATCCCGATATTAGCAAACGAGGATTATTCATCCGATTTAATTTCGAATTCTAATTGTTGGTCGTGGCAAACGGTAACCGAAACGTACAGCCCGACTTCCACTCCGAACAACCATACGCCGTCTTGCCTTTTATGATTTGCCCTTTTCCACACGTCGGACAAGGTTTACCGATTATGGAATCGTCAGCAACCAAAGGCGTGTCTTGCTTTTCTTCGGATTTTTTCTTTGACTGACGCGGTTTCGCAGGTTTCTTTTCTCCCTTTGCCTTCTTTGCTGTCTCCTTTTTCACCTCCTCCGTAATTGCCACACGACGATTGGTGTTGTCACGCAAAACAGTAGTAACAATCTCCGAAACCATTTCTTTCAACTCGTCAAGAAATTGTTTTGCCGAATATTTCTTTTGCTCTATCTCACGCAGTTTCTTTTCCCATTTTCCCGTCAATTCGGCACTTTTGAGAGATTCCTCATAAATAAGGTTTATCAGTTCCACGCCCGTCGGGGTTGCTATTAAATTCTTTTTGTCTTTTACGATATAACGCCGTTTGAACAATGTCTCAATAATCGCGGCACGCGTGGATGGACGTCCGATACCGTTTTCTTTCAACGCGTCACGTAACTCGTCGTCATCAACCATTTTTCCCGCTGTTTCCATAGCTCGCAGCAAAGTTGCTTCGGTATAAGGTTTCGGTGGTTGCGTCCATTTTTCGGCAAGTTCAGGCTTATGTGGCCCCGATTCGCCTTTGGTAAACGACGGCAGCGTCTTCTCCTCATCTTTCTTTTCCTCGTCGTCTTGACCGGCGTTCCCAAATACGACACGCCAACCTGGGTTCAAAATCTGTTTTCCCGTGGCTTTGAATTCATAACTGCCGACCTTGCCCAAAACCGTAGTCGTTGCAAACTGACAATCGGGATAAAACACGGCAATAAACCGTCTCGCAACAAGGTCGAACACCCGTTCCTCGTTTTGTGACAAGCCGTGTGGCGTGACGCCTGTCGGAATAATTGCATGGTGGTCGGTCACTTTTGACGAATCGAACACTTTTTTGCTTTTGGGTAGACTTTTACCCTTAAACGGCTCCAACAACGGCACATACGTTGGCACACCTGCCAATCCACCCATTATATTAGAGCATTTCGGATAAATATCGTCGCTCAAATATGTTGTATCAACACGCGGATAGGTCGTGAATTTCTTCTCGTACAAACTTTGAATCAACTGCAAAGTCTGATCAGCCGAAAACGAGAATTTCTTGTTACATTCCACCTGCAACGAAGTCAAGTCGAACAAGCGTGGCGGTGCTTCCGTGCCTTTTTTCTCTGACACGTCGGTCACGGTGAACAGCCCGTCTTTTACCTCATCCAAAATCTTTTGACCCTCTTCCTGCGAAGAAAATTTTCCCGACGTTGCAGTAAACGTCGTGTCACGATACACCGTTGACAACACCCAATACTGTTCGGGCGTGAAATTTTCAATCTGTTGCTGACGATTGACTATCATTGCCAAAGTGGGCGTTTGCACCCGACCAATAGACAAAACTTGTTTGTTCTGTCCATATTTCAGCGTATAGAGTCGTGTGGCGTTCATTCCCAAAAGCCAATCACCGATTGCACGTACCAAGCCTGCCTCGTACAGCGACTGATAATTTTCCTGAGGTTTCAGGTTATTAAACCCATCCTTGATAGCATCCTCGGTCAACGAAGAAATCCAAAGCCGTTCCACTGGACATTTTGCACCTGCCTTTTGCATCACCCACCGCTGAATCAGTTCTCCTTCTTGACCAGCATCACCGCAGTTTATAATCTTGTCGGCATGTTTCATCAGCGTTTCTATCGTGTGGAATTGTTTGGCTATTCCCTTGTCATCTATCAACTTTATGCCAAACTGTTGGGGAATCATCGGCAACCGCGAAAGCGACCACGACTTCCACAAATCGGTGTAATCGTGAGGTTCCTTCAGTGTGCAAAGGTGCCCAAACGTCCACGTAACCTGATAGCCGTTGCCTTCCATATATCCATCACGGCTTGTATTTGCCCCCAAAACGTGGGCAATATCCTTCGCGACACTCGGTTTTTCAGCAATACAGACTATCATAAATACAAGTACATTTTATGGTTTTGCAAAAGTAATTAAAATTTAGTGCAATAGAAAAAATAATTACCGTACCGAAACGCCTACAGTCTCCCCTTCTACATCTACAAAACACACCCCTGCCTTAATGTTTGCATTTGTGATTTTTTGCTAATTTGATTAAAATGCGTAATTTTGACAAGAAAACAATTCATCATATTATGAATAGCAACATCATATTATACACAACCGACACAGGAAGCGTGAGCGTACAAGTTCAGTACGAAGACGGAACTTTTTGGCTTACGCAAAAACGAATGGCTGAATTGTTCGGCGTGGAAGTAAATACCATTAACTATCATCTGAAAGAAATCTTTCAAAGTGGTGAGTTACAGGAAGTTTCAGTTATTCGAAAAATTCGAATAACTGCCGATGATGGAAAAAATTATTTGACCAATTTTTATCACCTCGATGCCATAATAGCCGTAGGTTACCGTGTGAACAGCAAACAAGCGACGCAGTTTCGCATATGGGCGACCAAAACATTGAATGAATTTATTGTAAAGGGATACATTCTTGATAAAGAACGCTTGATAAACGGACCGACATTCGGACACGATTATTTCAAGGAACTTTTGGTTGAAATCCGTGAAATTCGTGCAAGCGAACGTCGCTTTTATCAAAAAATTACTGATTTATACGCCCTTGCAATTGACTACGACAAAGACGCTCCAATGACACGTAATTTTTTTGCCACTGTGCAAAATAAACTACATTGGGCTATTACGGGACAAACAGCCGCCGAAATTATCTACAATTCCGCCGACGCTACTAAACCGCATATGGGACTGACCACATGGAAACATTCTCCCGATGGAAAAATCCTAGAATCGGACGTGACAATCGCCAAAAATTATTTGAATGAGAAGAATATCAACGCATTAAACCGATTAGTATCAGCATACCTTGATTTGGCTGAGGACCGTGCGGAACGTGAAATTC
>JAEEQV010000080.1:0-8885 GCA_016285445.1 Bacteroidales bacterium | reverse complement strand
AAATCGGGTTCTTGTTTCGCCCTGTCGTTCAGATATTGCAAAATATCAAAAGCCGAAAGCACCGCATCGAACGGATGACTATGGTTCAGCATAGGCATTCCGCCAGCACACATATACGCATCGCCTATCGTTTTGATTTTCTCGAGATAATGTTTCTCGCAAATGTCATCAAAACAAGAGAAATGCGTGTCCAAATCACGAATCAACGATTGTAATTCAATTTTTTCGCACATAGCAGTAAATCCCACAAAATCTATAAACATAACTGTCACATTCGAATAATATTGTGGAACTACCTTGCCATTTTTCAACAATTCGCGATATACTTCGTCGGGGAGCATATTTTGCAACAGCGCCTCACATTTTTGTTTTTCTGCAAAAATTTCCGACTGCTGACTCTTCACTTGTTCGCGCAAAACGGCAATCTCCTGCTCCTGCAGAGATATTTTTTGTTGTAACGCATTGACAAATAACGAGTTTGAAGTATCCATCGCATCAGTTTATCAAGTAAAGATACAAAAAGTATTTGATAATCACAAAAAATATCTAATTTTGTGCCGTTCGGGGTATAGCTCAGTCCGGTATGAGTGCTTGTATGGGGTGCAAGAGGTCGCTGGTTCGAATCCAGTTGCCCCGACAATAAAAAAAAGGAAATCGCAAGGTTTCCTTTTTTATTTAAAGAAATACTTTCATTGCTCGTTTATCACTTTTTTTTCGAACACCCTACATTTACTCTTTCAGTAAAATATCAATCATCGGTTTTTAATATGTTAATAACTCTTGCCACAAAAGGTCTATATTATTCCGTAAAACAACTATTTTTGAAATTGGAAAGATAAAATAGAAAGATATGGATAATTACAATGACAAGGAGGAAGTGTTCTCAAAGCCAGTAAAAGCTGGTAAAAGAACATATTTTTTCGATGTGAAGAAGACAAAAAACAACGATTATTTCTTGACAATTACTGAAAGTAAGCGTGTTTTCGACACCGAAGATAAGCCAACGTATGAAAAACACAAGATCTTCTTATATCAAGAAGATTTCGAGAAATTTGTTGCAGGAATGAACGAGGCAATTGAATTTGTTGCCACCGAAAATCCGAATTTCATTCCTCGAAGCGAATCACACAAAGATGATTCAGAATTTGGTTTTTAACTTATTGAGCTGGTTATTTTGACCAGCTCTTTTTTTATATGATTATTATGAGCAAGATTAAAAGTTTAGTTTCCATCAGTGACTTCGACCCCGAAGAATATCTGAAAATATTGGAACTTGCAGCAAAATTCGAAGCAAACAGTTACAGAAATCTGTTAAACGGTCACGTCATCGCCTCGTTGTTTTTCGAGCCATCTACCCGTACCCGACTGAGTTTCGAAAGTGCAATAAACCGTCTCGGTGGTCGCGTCATCGGTTTTTCCGACATTGAAACAACAAGTTCCACCAAAGGCGAATCGTTGCACGATACCATTAAAATCATTTCCAACTATTGCGATTTGATTGTAATGCGTCATCCACTCGAAGGTGCCGCAAAATTTGCAAGCGAGGTTGCCAATGTTCCCATCATAAATGCTGGCGACGGGGCAAACCAACACCCTACGCAAACCTTGCTCGATATGTATTCCATCTCAAAAACGCAAGGCTCGCTCAATAACCTGTCGATTGCACTTATCGGTGACTTGAAATATGGACGGACGGTGCATTCGCTGATTATGGCAATGAAATACTTCAACCCGACATTCCATTTGGTCGCTCCACCCGAATTGGCACTTCCTGTGGAATACAAGAACATTTTGAAGGACAACAACATCACGTTCTACGAACATACTGATATGCAGTCGGTTCTGAACGAAGTGGATATCGTATATATGACTCGCGTGCAGAAAGAACGTTTTTCTGACCTGATGGAATACGAAAAAACGAAAAACTTGTATATCCTTAAAAATGATATGCTTACGAATACGAAACCGAATATGAAGATTTTGCATCCGCTTCCTCGTGTAAACGAAATCAACCAAGATGTGGATATAAATTCCAAGGCATACTATTTTGACCAAGCTCGCAACGGTGTCTTCACCCGACAAGCAATCATAAGTTACTTATTGAACCTTAACGCGTAAGAATATGGGAAACATTCAAGGTAAACAAATGGTGGTGAGTGCCATAAAAAACGGCACCGTGATCGACCACATTCCAAGTAAGAACCTCTTCAAGGTTATTTCTATCCTGAAACTTGAAAATATCGATACTCAAATCACTTTCGGGTTAAACCTCGAAAGCAAGAAACTTGGAAGCAAGGCAATCATAAAAATTGCCGACAAATTTTTTGAACAAGACGACATCAACAAAATCGCCATTCTTGCGCCAGAAGCGAAATTGAGCATTATCAAGGACTATCAGGTGGTTGAGAAAATGGTGCTGACCTGTCCCGATAAAATTCAAGGAATTACAAAATGCTTCAATCCCAAATGTGTCACTAATCACCAAAATATTACACCAAAATATTCTGTTATAGGCAAAAAACCTGTTATCCTAAAATGTGAATATTGTGAGAAAAACACTGACTTTGAGCATTTTAACTTTATATAAATCAGATTGTTTCGCCAAGAATCGTGGCAAAGAATTTGTATTTAATTAAAAATTAAGAGTTAAAAATTAAGAATTGGTGATTGGGGTCTCAAAACAAACTCCAAATTATTTATCAATCTAAAATTGATTATGAAGAAAATAGCATATATACTCGTTTGTTTACTCTTTGTGCTGAATGCGTTTTCACAGGAATATTCCTCTAAAAACAAAAAAGCCATTGTGGCATACGAATCAGCGTTGCAAAACTATCAATTGCTTTATTATGACAAAGCCGAGGAAAATCTAAAAAATGCTCTCAAACAAGATGAATATTTTGTGGAAGCATACTACCTTTTGGCAGGTGTATATACGCAAAAAAAGGACACGACACAGATGCTGAACACGCTCAAAGAATGTGTTGACAAGTGTGGTGGCGCTCACCTATGGTCACGCTACAAATTAGCATACGAAGAATATAGTTTAGGTATGTACAATGACGCATTCGCACAACTGCAACATTTTAAGCGAGCAGAGGAAATGCACTCATCTACAACACTTTCCAAGATTGAACAAATGAATTTCGATGACTTGTATCTCAAAACGACAACAGCGTTGGAAATACAGAAAAATCCCATCAATTTTGACCCTAAAAATATGGGAACAAACATCAATACGCAATACGACGACTATCATCCGTCAATCACCGTTGACGACAATACGCTCATTTTCACGACAAACCTTCCTACGGCAAATCCACGCGTAAAACAGGAAGATTTGTTTTCGGCACAAAAAAGTGCTGACAAGTGGGCAAAGAGCATTCCCCTCTCTGCCATCAACACCACGTCAAACGAAGGTGCGCAGTCAATCACGGCAGATGGGAAAACAATGTTTTTCACTATCTGCGGAGCACCCAACGGCATGGGTTCATGCGATATTTATATGACGAAAAAATTCAACAACACATGGACAAAACCCATCAACCTCGGAGCACCAATCAATAGTAAATACTGGGAATCGCAGCCATCATGCTCGGCTGATGGTCGCACGCTGTATTTCGCATCAAACCGACCAAACGGTCAAGGAAAGAAAGACATCTACGTCTCTCAACTTCAAGCAAACGGACAATGGTCAACGCCACAAAACTTAGGTCCAGAAATCAACACGAAATTTGACGACGAGTCGCCATACATCCACGCCGACGGCACTACGTTATATTATGCAACCGACGGTCGTCCTGGAATGGGTAAAAAAGACATTTTCGGCACGAAGAAAATCGACAAAACAACGTGGGCAACCCCCGAAAACTTAGGCTACCCCATCAACACGAACGACGACGAGGCACATCTGATTATCAACGCCGAAGGTACGAAAGGATATTTTGCATCAAACCGATATGGCGGACTTGGCGGATTCGACATCTACGAGTTTACCATTGACGAGACATTCAAGGTAAAACCAAATCCTGTAACCTACGTGCAATGTATTGTTTTTGACAAAGATACAAAATCAAGACTTGGAGCAAAAGTCATATTGTCGGACATTGCGACTAACGATAAAGTATTCATCAACAATTCCGACCAATTTACGGGAGAATGCATCGTGCCGTTTATTGAAGGACACGAATACGCACTCTCGGTAGAACGACCAGATTATCTGTTTTATTCCGAAACGGTTTCGTTGGCAACGTTCAAAGGAGCCGAGAAAGTTGACATTCCATTGCAAAAAATCATCGTCGGAAATTACGTTGTCTTGAAAAACCTGTTTTTCGACACCGACAAGACCAATTACAAAAAAGAGTCCGAACCAGAATTGGACGCAATCGGCCGTTTCCTGAAACAAAATCCGACGGTACATATAGAAATTGCCGGTCATACCGACAATGTGGGTAATTCGGCATATAACCAAAAACTTTCGGAAAACCGCGCGAAGTTCATTGCCGACGAAATCATACGAATCTATGGCATTCAGGCAGACAGAATCACGTGGAAAGGTTATGGAAGCACGAAACCCTGTGCACCAAACGATAGTCCCGAAAATCGGGCAAAAAATCGGAGAACCGAGCTGATTATCACAAAAAAATAAGCGTTTGGAGATTTTTTTTCTTCAAAAACGCTTGTAATTCGCCAAAACTCCGTATTATTGCAACGGTTTTGAAGACATAGCTAAACCAAATCCTAACGTTTTGAAAACTACAAAAAAATAAAATCTTTTGTCAATTATAATGCGTACACATTATATAATCATTAATTTAATTTTTAACTAAATGGAATCGGAAAACCGAAACGAAACCGAAAAAATGCCTATGGGCGAAAATCAAGAACAAGGTGTCAAAAAAGCAAAAAGACCCAGAACAGCAAAAAAACAAATCGAGACTGAACCCGTCGCTATAGAAGAAAGCCAAGATTCAGTTGCGAAAAGAGGCAGAAGACCAAGAATACAAAAACAAATGCCAGAACCTGTTCAATTAGAATTAAATACGACAGCATCTGTTTCTTCCGAATCAATTAAAGAAGAAAATATAACCACCGAAGTTGCTGAGAAAGCCACTGAAATAACAGAGAACAACAACACTCCACAACCGCAAGCACAACCAAAAACACACGAATTTGACGGAATAATTACGGGATGTGGCGTTCTTGAAATAATGCAAGATGGTCACGGATATTTGAAATCAAGCGATTACAACTATCTCAATTCACCCGATGATATTTATGTGAGCCAATCGCAAATCAAACTATTTGGCTTAAAAACAGGTGACACAGTTGAAGGTCCGATTCGTCCGCCAAAAGAAGGAGAAAAATATTTCCCTCTTGTTCGTGTTGAAAAAATCAACGGAAGAACTCCCGAAGAAGTTCGCGACCGCGTTCATTTCGACCACCTTACGCCATTATTCCCAGATGAGAAATTCAATCTTACGGGAAATGGCCATAACGACTTGTCAACCAGAATTATAGACCTATTCACCCCTATTGGTAAAGGTCAACGTGGTTTGATTGTTGCCCAACCTAAAACAGGTAAGACAACATTATTGAAAAACATTGCCAACGCCATTGCCGACAATCATCCTGAGGTTTATTTGTTGATTTTGTTGATTGACGAACGTCCAGAGGAAGTTACCGACATGAAACGAAGCGTTCGTGCCGAGGTAATTTCTTCTACATTCGACGAACCGTCAGACCGTCACGTAAAAATCGCAAATATCGTGCTTGAAAAAGCAAAACGTTTGGTTGAATGTGGTCACGACGTATGTATCCTTTTGGATTCCATCACCCGTTTGGCTCGAGCATTCAATATGGCTCAGCCAGCGTCAGGAAAAATCCTTTCCGGCGGCGTTGATGCAAATGCACTGCACAAGCCAAAACGTTTCTTCGGAGCAGCCAGAAACATTGAAGGTGGCGGTTCTTTGACAATCATTGCAACTGCATTGACGGAAACTGGTTCAAAGATGGACGACGTGATTTTTGAAGAATTCAAGGGTACGGGAAATATGGAATTGCAATTGGATAGAAAAATTGCGAACAAACGTATCTACCCTGCTGTTGACGTTAATCTTTCAAGCACACGTCGCGATGATTTGTTAGTTGACAAACTACGCCTGAACAAATGTTGGGTTTTGCGTAAATTCTTGTCCGATATGACAGCTGTGGAAGCAATGGAATTCCTCAGCCAACAAATGCCTTTGACGAAAGACAACGACGAATTTTTACTATCGATGGGAAAATAACATCTGTTCGTTATAATATAAAGACTGTCCAAGAATTATTTGGCAGTCTTTTTTCTTAATAGTTATTAGATTTGGAGAAGAACATTTACATAAAGAATAAAAAGGCATCGTTTGATTACGAGACGATTCAAACTTACACTGCCGGCATTATCCTTACAGGAACGGAGATAAAATCCATTCGGGACGGTAAGGCTAATGTGACTGAAGCGTATTGTTACTTCAACAAAAACGAACTTTGGTGCAAAGGAATGCACATTTCGGAATATTCCTTTGGCAGTTACAGCAACCACGTCCCCGATCGCGAACGAAAACTGCTGCTCAATCGTCGTGAACTCAACAAAATGGAAGAAAAACTGAAAGATAAAGGAATTACCATTATCGTACTCAGTATGTACCTCACACCTCGCGGTTGGGCAAAAGTTGACATTGCCCTTGCCCGTGGTAAGAAACAGTTCGACAAACGCGAAGATATGAAGGAACGCGATGCAAAACGCGATATGGACAGGGCAAAACGAAGATTTTAATGTATTGATATTCAAAAGCGTAGCAACAACAGCGTGTATCAACAACGATAACTATTACAATTAAGGCAAACATTTTTCCTCTTTACGGTTTTTTAATCCACAAATAATTCTTACTTTCGTTGAAATTTTTTTCGACAATGAAGATCAAGAAGTTTTTGCCGATAGCGGTAATTTTAGTCATAGCAACTGCACTACTTGCATTTTTTGTTTATGAAAACGACGAGCCCAAAGAAAAACTCGTCATGAAATCTACTTACGAGATTCTCAAAGAATTTCATTATAGTCCGCAGGAGTTGAACGATTCGTTCTCGGAACGTGTGTTCACCTTGTATATGAAAACATTGGATTTCAATAAGATATATTTCACCAAAGACCAAATTGACATACTTTCGTCGTACAAGACTCAAATTGACGACGCTATAAGAGTCGCTTCGTTGGATTTCTTCAACTTGTCATTGGAACTGCTTGACAAACAAACAGATAAAATCAAGAAACTCTATGCACAAATTCTTGAAAATCCTATTGATTTCTCGGTAAAAGAAACCATAAATCTTGACATGGAGAACCGTGCTTACTGTGAAAACGAAGCGCAACTGGAGGATTACTGGCGTAAATACATCAAATACCAAGTTCTTTCGGAAATTATTTCCATAGAAAACGAACAAAAGAAAGCCGATTCGCTTGCGACAGATTCTGTAAGAACGCCCAAGGATTTTGCTACGATAGAAAAAGAGGCTCGTGAAAAGATATTGAAACGCTACGACACACGTTTCAAACGAATGAGCAAAATTACCCGTAGCGACCGTTTTGCCGACTTTGTGAATGCAATTGCAGGAGCGTTCGACCCGCACACAAACTATTTTCCTCCAACAGAAAAAGAGGATTTCGACATTTCAATGTCGGGTAAACTTGAAGGAATCGGAGCAACTCTTTCTGAAAAAGACGGCTACATAAAAGTTGTGGAAATCGTTCCCGGAAGTCCGTCGTGGAAGCAAGGCGAACTGAAAGCCGAGGACATTATCTTGAAAGTGGCACAAGGCGACAACGAGCCTGTTGAAATAATAGATATGCGACTGGACGAAGCCGTTCGCCTCATTCGTGGTCCTAAAGGCACAAAAGTCGTTTTGACCGTCAAGAAAATCGACGGAACAATCGTGCAAATTCCTATCATACGCGACGTGATTGTGTTGGAAGAGAAATATGCAAAATCAACGATTCTTACTACAAACGACAAGAAAGCTTACAAAATCGGATATATCTATCTTCCTCAGTTCTACGTAGATATGAACGATTCTCGTGGTCGTAAATGTTCAAAAGACATAGAAATTGAGGTTACAAAACTCAAAAATGCCAACGTTGACGGAATCATAATCGACTTGCGCAACAATGGCGGTGGTTCGCTGAACGACGTGGTCACTATTGGTGGTTTATTCATAGACAAAGGTCCTATTGTACAAGTTAAAGACCTGAAAACTCCTGCCACACAATACAACGATACCGACGGAAAGACTTTGTATGACGGTCCTCTTGCCATTATGGTCAACACGTTTAGCGCATCGGCGTCGGAGATTTTGGCCGCTGCAATGCAAGATTACAAACGTGCGATAATTATTGGAACGGAATCAACATACGGAAAAGGCACAGTGCAACGTGTTGTTGACTTAGACCGATTCATCTCAAACGAATATCGCATTCACAAACCAATCGGTGCGCTGAAACTGACTATTCAGAAATTTTATAGGATAAATGGTGGCACAACGCAGTTCCAAGGCGTAAAACCCGATATTGTATTGCCTGATTTATATGACAAAATCGACATCGGTGAAAAAGAATTGGATTATCCGCTTCCTTGGACGGAAATTAAACCTGCTCAATATGTTACGTGCAAAAATGCACCAAACATAAAAGATTTGTCAAAGAAAAGTGCGGCACGAATCCAAAAAGATTCTTCGTTCCTTTTGTTGAAAGAAGCAGCCAAATGGCTTTCCGACACGAAAGACCAGAAATCTATTCCTTTGGAATTATCGGCATTTAGAGAAAAAGACGAGAAAGACATTGCCCTTTCTAAAAA